>CBCSOI010000290.1:0-2561 GCA_965141595.1 uncultured Atopobiaceae bacterium
CCGTGGCCGCCGGCAACTGCGTCATCGTCAAGCCGAGCGACTACTCGCCCAACGTGAGCCGCGTCATCGCGGACATCCTCGCCGAGGCCTTCCCGCCCGAGCACGTCGCCTGCGTGCTCGGCCGCCACGACGTGGCCGACGCCATCCTCGAGCAACCCCTGGACCATGTGTTCTTCACCGGATCCAAGGCCGTGGGCGCCTTCGTCATGGGCGCCTGCGCCAAGATCTGCTGCCCGGTCACCCTCGAGCTCGGCGGCCAGAGCCCCTGCATCGTGGCCCCCGACGCCGACATCGACCTCGCCGCCCGGCGCATCGTCTTCGGCAAGTTCCTCAACTGCGGCCAGACCTGCGTCTGTCCCAACCACGTGTTCGTCCACGAGTCCGTGCACGACAGGCTGGTGGCGGCGCTCGGGCGCGAGGTGCGCCGCCAGTACGGCGAGCACCCCCTGGAGAACCCCGCCTGGGGGCACATCTGCAAACGCCGCCACTTCGACCGCATCGCGGGCCTCATCGACCCGGCCAAGGTGGTCCTCGGTGGGGGGACGGACCCGTCCACCCTGCAGATCGAGCCCACCATCATGGACCGCGTGACCCTGGACGACGCCGTCATGGCCGACGAGATCTTCGGCCCGGTGCTGCCCATCCTCACGTACACGGACATCAGCGACGTTTGGCACGAGGTCGCGACGCACCCCACGCCGCTGGCGGCCTACATCTTCACCCACGACCCCGCCGCCATCGACCACTTCAAGCGGCGCCTGCGGTTCGGGTCCGGCTGCGTCAACGACACGATCATGCAGCTCACCACCTCCAACCTGGGCTTCGGCGGCGACGGCGCCTCGGGTATGGGCCGCTACCACGGGCGTTTCTCGTTCGACACGTTCACCGACGCCAAGGGCGTGCTCACCGTGTCCACGCGCATGGACATGCCGTTCCGCTACCAGCCGTACACCAAGGCACACATGGCGGCGGTGCGGCTCCTGGAGCGCTAGGGGGATGTGTCGGTTCTCTGGACCGACGCGCACCGCTTGCGTCTGGGGGAGCCTGCGGTACCATGGTTTCTCGCATGGCTCTGCCCATGCCCAAGTGGGACCGCGCGTCCCCACCTGATCGGCACCCTGGGGTCGCTGACTGGTACCAGCAAAACGGAACTCGCGGCCTTGGTGTCGCGTCTTCACAGGTGTTGTGTGCCGGTGGCCTCCTATGGATGCCACCGGTTTTTCTATGCGGCCCCGGCCGCGCAGAGAGGAAGGTGCACCGACATAGCCAAGAACGATGGACCCCGCATCAACGGCCAGATCAACGCCCGTACCTGCCGCCTGATCGGCGTCGACGGCTCCCAGCTGGGGCTCTTCGGCGTCCGCGACGCCCAGCGCATCGCCGACGACCAGAACCTCGACCTCGTGGAGATCGCCCCCAACGCCGACCCGCCCGTCTGCAAGGTCATGGATTACGGCAAGTACAAGTACGAGCAGGCCATCAAGCAGAAGGCCGCCCGTAAGAACCAGCAGCGTGTCGAGATCAAGGAGATGAAGTTCCGTCCCAAGATCGACACCGGTGACTACGAGACCAAAAAGGGCCACGTCATGCGCTTCCTCAAGAAGGGTGCGCGCGTCAAGATCACCATCATGTTCCGCGGCCGCGAGATGGCCCACCCGGAGCAGGGCCTGAACGTCCTCGAGCGCCTCGCCGACGACCTCAAGCCCTACGCCACCGTGGAGTCCCAGCCCAAGATGGAGGGCCGCAACATGCATATGCTCGTCGCCCCCATCAAGGGCGCCTTCGACGAGAAGCCCGAGGACACTGCAGAGAAGAAGGAGAACTAGCATGCCCAAGATGCAGACCCACAAGGGTTCTGCCAAGCGTTTCCGCCGCACCGGCACCGGCAAGATCATGCACGCCCACGCCTTCAAGAGCCACATCCTGACCAAGAAGTCGCCCAAGCGCATCCGTCGCTTCCGCAAGGAGGCCCCGCTGGCCGCCTGCGACGCCAAGGTCGTCTCCCAGCGCATGGGCAAGTAGCTCGCGCCCTTCCGTTCCCTTCGTTCTCACCGGGCCCACGGGCCCCATTTAGGAGTTGATTTACATGGCACGAGTCAAGCGCGCTGTGAACGCCAAGAAGCGTCGTCGCACCCTCCAGGAGCGCACCAAGGGTTATTACGGCACCTCCTCGCGCACCCTGCGCGGCATGAAGGAGCAGAGCCGCCACTCCATGCAGTACCAGTACCGCGACCGTCGCAACAAGAAGCGCGACATCCGCAAGCTCTGGATCCAGCGCATCAACGCCGCCGCCCGCATGAACGGCCTCAACTACTCCAACTTCATGCACGGCCTGAAGCTCGCCGGCGTGGAGCTCGACCGCAAGGTCCTCTCCCAGATCGCCTACGAGGACGAGGCCACCTTCGCCGAGCTGGCCGAGGTCGCCAAGAAGGCCCTCGCCGAGTAGCACGTGGCCCCAAAGCGATTCCGAAGGCCGCCCGCGTCGTCTGATGCGGGCGGCCTTTCTCGTGCGCCCGTCCCGTCACCCGGACACTTTTGTCCCAACGGTCGGGCACTTCTGT
>CBCSOI010000291.1:0-2555 GCA_965141595.1 uncultured Atopobiaceae bacterium
TGGCCTTTGGGGATTGTCACGCAGCAGGCAGGGGATGGAATGCCGGTATGAGGCATAGGCGGGGGCTCCGCCAAGGGGACGGCGTACGCAAGCCGGGCGGATGGATTGCGCGGCAGCAAACCTCGAACCACCGGATAATATGCACGCCCTGGCTCCCGGGCCCAGATTTGGCGCAAAATCGCCCCTACGTCGTGCATATTCGGCTGTTTATATCACGCAAACGAAACGATGAACCCTGTGGTGCCCCTCACTCCCCCACCGCGAACCGCGCCGGGTCCACGCCCAGGCGCTCCGCTATCAGGATGAGCTCCTCGGGCGATGCGGCCGAGATATCCGAGACGTCCAGCAACGCCGCGGGAAAGCCCGAGAACATGGCCGTGCCGCAGTAGTCCAACAGGTAGGCGCGCAGGGCGTCGACGTCCACCGTCACGTGGTCAGGCTCCATGGCTGCTCCCGTCCCTCGGGGTTTGGAGGGATTGTAGCCGGCGCAAGCCTCCGCGAAAAAGCAGGCGGGACAACCCGCTGCCACCGCGGGCATCGGGTAGGAACCACGCACCAGAGAGGAGGTGACCGTGACATCAGAGACATCCGTGGCGACACCCGCCGCCCAGAAGGCGCGCGACGGCACGGAGGCCTGCCTCCAGACCGTCGCCGACGCCGTGCTTCTGGCTGCCACCATCCTCGTGGAGGGCGGCTGCGAGACCAAGCTGGCCGAGACCACGGCCGACGGCCTGGGCAACGCCTATCCGCAGGTATCGCAGTGCACCACCTTCGTCATGCTCACCGGCGTCATGGTGGGCATCGTGGGCACGGACGGCTCCACGGTCACGCGCATCGCGCGGCTCGACGGCGTTTCCCACGACATCTGGTCCGCTGACCGCGTCATCGCCCTGCGCGGGCGCTGCGAGGAGGAGCCCCTGGACCCAAGCGACCTCCTCTCCGAGCTCAAGGCCGTGCGCGAGGGGCCGCACTTCTCCCCTGTCGCCCTCGGCGCCGCAAGCGCCGCCGGCGCGGTGGGGTTCGCCATCTTCTACGGCACCACGTCCGCCGCGGCGCTCGTCTGCGTGGGCGTGGTGGCCTGGGCCACGCAGATCGCGGGTCGCTATGCGTCGCGGCTACTGCCCAACTCGTCCCTCGCCATCCTGGTCCAGGCGCTCATCGCCACAGCGGCCTGCTGCCTGTGCCAGCGTCTCTGGCCGTGGATGGGCGTGGACCGCCTGCTCATCCCCGTGCTCATGCTCCTGGTGCCCGGCATGACGCTCACCACGGGCATCCTGGACACTCTCTCGGGTAACTTCCTCTCGGCCACGGCGCGGCTCGGCAAGGCGCTGCTCGTGGGCGTGGCCATCGCCATCGGGTCGGCCGCGGTCCTTCACTACACGGGGGTGCTGTCGTGGTCCCTGTCCTGACGGCGGCGGCAGGCGCGTTCCTTGCCTCGGCGGCGTTCGGCCTGCTCTACAACGTGCGCAGCTGGAGGCTCCTCCTCTGCGCAGGGCTCATCGGCGCGCTGGGGACGGCCGTCTACCAGTCCGCGGTCAACGGCGGCCTAGAGGCGCCGGCCGCGAGCTTCTACGGGGCCATCGCCTTCACCTGCGCCTCGTGGGTGAGCGCGCAGGTGGCCAAGGTGCCCCTGACCACGTTCACGGCGCCTGCGCTGATCCCGCTGGTGCCGGGCGGCGACGTCTACCGCATGATGGTGGCGCTCCTCCAGGGGAAGATGGCCGAGGGGTTCAACTGGGGCCTCCAGGCGCTGGCCGTGGCCGGCATGCTTATCTTGGGCATGGTGCTGGTGAGCGCCGTCCCCTACGCGCTCACGCAGCTACGCGAGGAACGGCACGACCGGGACGGCAGCGCCCGCCCATGGCGGCTCTCGGCCCGCGCGGTGACGGCGCGCTTGACGGATAGGAATAAAAGGAAAAAATAGGAAAGAAAGGAAAACTGCAGGTAACTGGTCTCGTTTGTCGCTTTCAACCGAATCGGGGGCCAAAACCACCCCTTTGGCGCCTGCCCAGCCGCCCCGTTTTCCAGACCACCGCCAGACCCATCGGATCGGGATGCCCATGCTCGTCTCCAAGAACGACCTTGACTACAGCTCCAAGGAACCCCTGTACCGGCAGCTCGCCGACGCCCTCGAGCACGCCATCGAGGCCGGACTTGCCGACGGCTCCCTGCAGCCCGGTGACCCCCTCCCCACCGAGATGGAGCTCTGCGCGGAGCTCGAGGTGAGCCGCTCCACCGTGCGCAAGGCCTACGCCGAGCTCATCGAGTGGAAGTGCGTCACGCGGCGGGCCGGTCAGGGCACGTTCGTCAAACGCCGCCGCATCCGCCGCAGCTTCGAGGGCGCGCCGAGCTTCCATGCCGAGATGCGCGCCTTGGGCTACGAGCCCACGAGCAAGGTGCTGTCCGTGAGGAAGGCCCGCCCCACGTCGTTCCAGATGAACGGCCTGGGCCTCTCCATCCCCGAGCCCATCTGGGACATCGTCCGCGTGGACTACGCCGACGGCATCCCCATGTGCGCCGCGCGGGTCGCCGTGCCGGTGCGCCTCATGCCGGAG
>CBCSOI010000292.1:0-2548 GCA_965141595.1 uncultured Atopobiaceae bacterium
CACCGTGAGCCCCACCTACGCGCAGGAGCTCAAGACCCCGTTCTTCGGCGAGGGGCTGGACGGCATCTTCCGCCAGCGCGAGGGCGCGCTCCACGGCATCGTCAACGGCATCGACGTCGACTCCCTGAACCCGGCCACCGACCCGGCCGTTCCATTCAACTACTCCGTGGACGACATGTCGGGGAAGGCCGCCTGCAAGGAGGCCCTGCAGCGCGAGCTCGGGCTCGAGGTCAACGCCGGGCGCCCGCTCGTGGCCATGGTGACCCGCCTCACCAAGCAGAAGGGCCTCGACCTCGTGCAGTACGGCCTCGAGCGCCTGCTGGGCCGCTCGGTGCAGGTGGCGGTGCTGGGCACGGGCGACCGCGCCTACGAGGACTCCCTGCGCTACTTCGACTGGAAGTACAAGGGGTCCATGAGCGCCACCATCGACTTCGACCTCGGCCTCTCGCAGCGCATGTACGCCGGCGCCGACATGTTCCTCATGCCGTCGCTGTTCGAGCCCTGCGGCCTGTCGCAGCTCATCTCCATGCGCTACGGCACCCTGCCCATCGTCCGCGAGACCGGCGGCCTCAAGGACACCGTCACCCCGTACAATCGCTACACCGGCGAGGGCACGGGCTTCTCGTTCGCCAACTTCAACGGCGAGGAGATGTGCGACTGCGTCCTCAACGCCTGCGAGGTATTCTGGACCGACAAGCAGGCATGGGCCTCGCTCCAGCGACAGGCCATGAGCCAGGACTTCTCCTGGACCGTCGCGGCCAACCGCTACATCGACCTGTACTCGACGCTCCACCCCGAGGTGATTTCGCCCGACCGCGGCTAGCACCCCGAGAACGAGAGGAAAACCATGAGAGCCCTTCACAACAGCAGGGGCTCCCGGTACAGAGACCCATACGGCGCCGCCCCCCAGGGCGGCGTCGTCACGTTGACCGTGGACGTGTGGGACGACCCGGGAACCCAGGCATCCATCCGCACATGGGTGGATGGCGTCGGCGAGACCTTCCTGCCCATGGAGCTCGTCGACACCGCCGACGACGGCCGCCTCACCTTCACCGGCGAGGTCCCGTGCGAGGAGCTCGGTATCGTCTGGTACGCCTTCCTCCTCGAGGGCTCCGACGGCACCGTGCGCTACTACGGCGCCCGCGAGGGCCGCACCGGCGGCGTGGGGCAGATGTACGACCACATGCCCCCGTCGTTCCAGATCACCGTCTACCGGCCCCGCGAGATCACGCCCGACTGGTACAAGGGCGGCATGGTCTACCAGATCTTCCCCGACCGCTACAAGCGCGGGGCGGACTGGCGCGAGCGCACGGAGGCGGCCCTCTCCCAGGAGCGCGTGGGCGGCGTGCCCCGCTCCCTGGTGGAGGACTGGGACGAGCCGCCCGCATACAAGCGCGACGACTCGGGCCGCGTGGCCGAGTGGGAGTTCTACGGCGGCACGCTCGAGGGCATCCGCGAGGAGCTGGGCCACATCCGCGACATGGGGTTCACGGCCATCTACCTCAACCCCATCTTCGAGGCGCAGTCCAACCACCGCTACGACACAGGCGACTACCTGGTCGTCGACCCCATGCTGGGCGACGAGGCCGGGTTCCGCCGCCTGTGCGCCGAGGCCGCCGAGATGGGCGTCTCGGTGATCCTCGACGGCGTGTTCAACCACACCGGCGTGGACTCCCGCTACTTCAACAAGTTCGGAAACTACGACTCCGTGGGCGCCTGGCAGTCCCCCGACTCGCCGTACCGCCCCTGGTACCTCATGCAGGAGGACGGCACCTACACCTGCTGGTGGGGCGTGGACGACCTGCCCGACACCGACAAGGCCAACCCCGAGTGGCAGGACTTCGTCTACGGTCCCGACGGCGTGGTGGCCCACTGGCTGCGCGCCGGCGCCCGCGGCTGGCGCCTGGACGTGGCCGACGAGCTCAACGACGCCTTCATCGCCGGCATCAAGGCCGCCGAGGACCGCGTGCTGCCCGACGCCCTGCTCCTGGGCGAGGTGTGGGAGGACGCCTCCAACAAGCTGGCCTACGGCGAGGTCCGCAAGTACCTCTGCGGCACCGAGCTCGACAGCGCCATGAACTACCCGTTCCGGGAGGCCCTGCTCCACTACGTCTGCGGCACCTGGCCCGCGGAGGAGATGGCGGAGCGCATGGCGTCGCTCAAGGAGAACTACCCGCCCGACGCCTTCTACGCCACCCTCAACCTGCTGGGCAGCCACGACCGCACGCGCCTGCTCACGGTCCTGGGAGGCGCGCCCGACAAGGACTCCCTCACCGACGAGCAGCGCCGCGAGTACCGCCTCTCCGAGGGGCAGCGCGGCCTTGCCAAGGGGCGCCTGTGGCTGGCGGCCCTCGTGCAGATGTGCTCGCCGGGCGTGCCCTGCGTGTACTACGGCGACGAGGCCGGCCTCGAGGGCTACACCGACCCGTACAACCGCGGCACGTTCCCGTGGGGCCACGAGGACCCCGACTGCGGCGCCATCTACAAGAACGCGATGGACCTGCGCCGGCAGTTCCCCATGCTCGTGAACGGCGGGTTCGAGCCGTTC
>CBCSOI010000293.1:0-2545 GCA_965141595.1 uncultured Atopobiaceae bacterium
CATCCCGACCTGAACGCGGTTGAGGGCGGGTTCCGGCACGCGTCCGCACCGAAATCCGCCCTCACTCGCGTTCAGGTGGCGGGAATCCGCCCTTGGATGCGTTCAGGTGCCGAGAGGGGCGCCCTCAACCGCGTTCAGGTGCCGAAGGGGGCCGATGCCGAGAGGGGCGCCGAGAGAGGGGCCGGCGCGGGCGGGACCGGCCGCGGCTCGCCGTCCACCGTCAACGGCACGCCCTCCACACCGGACAGCGCCACGTCCTCCAAGACCAGGTCGCGCACGCCCGAGACCACGAACCCGCCCCGTGCCACCGGGCCCACGCCGCCGGCCATGGCGGGCACACCTGGATCGGGGTCCTCGGCGAACGCCACATCCACGCGGCGGAACGTGAGCCGGCCCACGGGTTCCTCGGGCAGCCCCGCCACCCACGCGACGCACCAACGCGTGCCCACTGCCGATATGTCCTCGAACGCGAAGTCCCCCATCCGCGGCGTCCCCATGTCCACGGGCAGGGCCGAGCGGTCCTGGACCCACCCCTCCATGCCGTCCACATCGCAGTTGTAGAAGGCGTTGACCACGAAGGGCACACCCACGCCCTCCATGGAGATGCGCCGGAAGACGACGCCTCCCACCAGCGAGTCGCGCCCTCGCCCGCGCCTCGTCTTCACACGGAGGCCGCGGTCGGTGCGCGCGAACACGCAGTCCTCCACCAGCACGTCCGAGACACCGCCGGCCGTCTCGCTGCCCACCACCACGGCGCCGTGGCCGTCGTGCATGGAGCAGTGCCGCACGCGCACGCCCGTGCAGGGCGGCCGCAGGGCACGCTCGCGGGAGAGCTTGCCGCTCTTGATGGCGACGCAGTCGTCGCCCACGGAGAACTCGCAGCCCGAGACGAGCACGCCCGTGCAGCTCTCGGGGTTCACGCCGTCGGTGTTGGGGGAGTCGGCCGGCCCCTCGAGGGTCAGGCACAGGAACCGCACGTCGCGCGAGAGCACCGGGTGCACGTTCCAGCTGGGGCTGTTCCTGAGGGTGCACCCGGCCACGGTCACGCCCTCGCAGCCCTCGAGGAAGACCAAGCGCGGCCGGGCCGCCACGCGGATCGTCTTGGGGTCGTGCCACCAGGTGTCGGGTGTGGCGCGGCCGTCCACGACGCCGGGCCCGTAGACACAGGCGTCGGACACGCCCACGGCGTTGACAACGGCGCAGAACATGGGGCGGCCCTCCCCCTCCCAGGTGCCGAGCGGGTACGGGGCGCCGGTATCCGTGCGACGGCGCGTGTCGGGCAGGAAGGCGCGGCCCTCCCGGTCGTAGACGGCCTCGAGCACCGCGCCTTCGGCCAGGTGCAGGCTCACCCCGTCCTTGAGCCACAGGCTCGAGACCCGGTAGCGGCCTGCGGGTACCTCGACGGTCCCGCGGTCGGGGCAGCACGACACGGCGGCCTGGATGGAGCCGGTGTCGTCGCGGCGGCCGTCCCCCGCGGCCCCGAAGTCGCGGACGTCGAGCCGCACGGACTCCGGCGGCGTCTCCACCACGGCCTCCCAGGGGGCCGACCCGTCCACGGGCTCCAGCCGCACCGCGTTGCGCGCGCCCGGCTCGAGACCCTCCACGTATACGGCCACGCGGTCGGTGAGGCCACGGTTCTCGCCGTTCACCATGACGCGGCGCGGGACGGGGGACGAGAAGGCGCCGGGGCCGGCCTCCAGCACGGCGGCGCGGGCGCAGGCCCACGGGACGGCGGCCTTCCGGGGCATCCAGACGACATCGGCGGTTTCCATGGACCGGCTTCCTCTCGACTCGATGGGACAGAAGTGCCCGGGCATTGGGACAGAGGTGCCCGGTTGACGGGCGGCAGGAGGGGTGACGCGGCGGTGCCGGGGAGCCCCCGCGCCCGGCACCGCCGCGCGGGAGGGCCCCCGGTGGAGCCCGGCGGCGCTGCAGGTGACGCCGCCCGCCCGGACGGGGGTCGCGCCCCGACATGGCGCGGAGCCCCGGAACCCCGGGCACACTGATAAGTAAACCGTATTACATCTTTTTCTTCCCCACTTCCCCCGCAAACGGTCGATGGAATCAGTTTCAACGGCGCATGCCGTCAAGAAACCCCACGTATCCATCGTCTCTTCTTGACTAAACCGGTTTTCTAACCCACACTGACACCCGTCAACCGCCCTTCGGGGCCCGTGAGAAAGGCACCACCATGGACCGACCCTTCGACGTCATGGGAAGCTTCTCCCTCGAGGGCAAGGTCGCCCTCGTCACCGGCGCCGCCTACGGCATCGGGTTCGCCATCGCCAGCGCCCTGGCCCAGGCCGGCGCGAAGGTGGCGTTCAACTGCCGCAGCCGGGAGCACCTCGAGAAGGCGCTCGAGGACTACCGCGCCGCCGGCATCGACGCCCGCGGCTACATCGCCGACGTCTGCGACGAGGCCCAGGTGGCCGACCTCGTGGCCAAGGTGGCAGACGACCTCGGCACCATCGACATCCTGGTGAACAACGCCGGCATCATCAAGCGCATCCCCATGGAGGAGATGACCGTCGAGGACTTCCGCGAG
>CBCSOI010000294.1:0-2532 GCA_965141595.1 uncultured Atopobiaceae bacterium
CCCCGAGGCGAGCCGCGCGCTCGCGGGCCAGTTCATAGAGGAGGCGTTCGCCGTGAGGCGGCTCGTGAAGCCGCCGGTGGCGCACCTTGACGGCCACGGCCTGCGCCTCGAGGACGCCGGCCGCGGGTGCATCGGCCTTCTCGGGGTGCTGTCGGACGAGGGGGGCTGCGCCAGCCCGTCGCTCTTCGCCCGGCAGCTCGGCCTGACCCCGGCGCGGGTCTCCAACATCCTCTCGGCGCTCGAGCGCGAGGGCCTCGTGGAGCGCGGCCCCTCCGCAGGCGACCGCCGCCGTGTGGAGGTGCGCCTCACCGAGAAGGGCCGCGAGGTCGACGCCCATATGAACGAGGCGCTCGTCCGGCGCACGGCGGGTCTCCTCAACGCCCTCGGCGAGGAGGATTCCCGCGAGCTCGTGCGTATTCTCGGTCGTATCGTCGACGTGCTCGGTGACGCGGCGGACCGGCGGGGGAGGTGCGGGTCATGAGGGTGTTCCGCTTCCTCAAGGGCCACGGCCTCGCCGTGGCGCTCTGTATCGCGCTCCTCGTGGTCCAGGCCAACCTGGAGCTGGCGCTGCCCGGCTATATGAGCGACATCATCGACGTCGGCGTGCAGCAGGGCGGCATCGAGGGTCCCGTACCCCGCACCATCTCGGAGCGGGACCTCGCCGACCTCGAGATGTTCATGCCCGAGCCCCACGCCGCCCTCGTGGAGAGCGTCTACGGCGAGCCCAACGCCGACGGCATCCGCACCTACACCGGCACGGAGGCCCAGGCCGCCGACGACGGCGAGGTGGGCGAGGCCATGGCGCTCCCCGAGTGCGTGGCCCTCTCGCTGGAGCAGGGCATCGACCCCTCCAGGATGGAGGGCGCCGCGTCCTTCGCGGACATGGGGTCGTCGCCCCAGGCGGCCAAGCTCGCCGCCACACCCCAGGGGCGCGAGAGGCTCGCCGCCGTGCAGGAGGCCCTCTCCGCGTCCGACGGCAAGCTCACCATGGATGTGGTCCGCGCACTCTATGACGCGGGCCTCGTGGACCGGGCGCAGCTCGTGGACGCCGCCGACGCCATGTCCGACGCCATGGGCGCCATGGCCGGCTCCATGACGTCCCAGCGCGCCGTGGACTACGTGCGCTCCGTCTACGGGTCGCAGGGTGTGGACCTCGAGCGGGTGCGCTCCGACTACCTCGCCCACATCGCGCTCGTGATGTTCGGGCTCTGCGCGGCGACGCTCGCCACCACCGTGGCCGTGGGGCTCATCGCCAGCCGCACCGCGGCCTCCGTGGCCCGCGACCTGCGTCACCGGCTCTTCTCCAAGGTCATGGACCTCACGCCCTACGACGTCGACCGCTTCTCGCCGTCGTCGCTCATCACCCGCTGCACCAACGACGTGCAGCAGGTGCAGATGGTCGTGGTCATGATGCTCCGCATGATCCTCCTGGCGCCCATCATGGGCATCGTCGCCTTCATCCAGGTGTGCGCCACCAGGAGCGGCCTCGAGTGGATCATCGCCGTGGCGCTCCTCGTGCTGCTGGCCATCGTCGGCGTGCTCGTGGGCTTCACCATGCCCAAGTTCCGCCGCATGCAGTCGCTGGTGGACCGCCTCAACCTGGTGTCGCGCAACATGCTCGACGGCCTCATGCCGGTGCGCGCGTTCGGCCGGGAGGCCTACGAGCTCGAGCGCTTCGACGAGGCCAACAGCGAGCTCAAGGACACCCAGCTGTTCACCAACCGCTCCATGAGCCTGCTCATGCCGGCGATCATGCTGCTCATGAACCTCATGTCCCTCTCCATCGTCTGGTTCGGCGGGTTCGCCGTGGACGACGGCACCATGCAGGTGGGCACCATGATGGCGTTCATCTCCTACAGTGTGCAGATCGTCATGGCGTTCATGATCCTCGCCATGGTGGCCGTCATGCTGCCGCGCGCCGAGGTCTCGGCCGTGCGCATCGACGAGGTGCTCGACTGCGCCCCCCTGGTCGCCGACCCGGCCGACCCCGTCGCCGTGCCCGAGGGGGCTCCCGCCGGCGAGCTCGTCTTCGACGATGTCACCTTCCGTTACCCCGACGCTGCCGACCCCGTGGTGGCCTCCGTCAGCTTCAGGACGCGGCCCGGCCACACCACGGCCATCATCGGCTCCACGGGCTCGGGCAAGACCACGCTCGTGAAGCTCGTGCCGCGGTTCTTCGACGCCACCGAGGGCACCGTGTCGCTCGACGGCGTGGACGTGCGCGACATGGCCCTCGACGACCTACGCGGTCGCATCGGCTACGTGCCGCAGCAGGGACTGCTGTTCTCCGGCACCATTCGCAGTAACCTGCTCTTCGGCGCGCCCGACGCAACCGACGAGGACCTCCGCTGGGCCCTCGAGGTCTCGCAGTCGGCCGAGTTCGTGGACCAGCTGCCCGAGGGCATCGACACGCCGGTGGCCCAGGGGGGCACCTCGGTCTCGGGCGGCCAGCGCCAGCGCCTCTCCATCGCCCGGGCCCTGGCCCGCAAGCCCGAGGTCCTCGTGTTCGACGACTCCTTCTCGGCGCTCGAC
>CBCSOI010000295.1:0-2497 GCA_965141595.1 uncultured Atopobiaceae bacterium
GTAAGGCACCCATGGCAGACGCCGGTTACCTCACCATAGGCAAGGTGGTCAAGCGCCTCCAGGCCCAGTACCCCGACCTCTCGGTCTCAAAGGTCCGCTATCTCGAGGACGAGGGGCTTCTCACGCCGTCGCGCACGCCGGGCGGCTACCGGCTGTACTCCTCGCGCGACGTCAAGCGGCTCGAGACCATCCTCTACCTCCAGAAGAACCGGTTCCTGCCCCTCTCGGTCATCAAGGAGGAGCTCGACGGCGGGGGTGTGCCGGGTACCACCGGCACCGACCCGGCGACGTACCCGGAGGCCGTCTGCGACGACGAGGAGACCCGGGAAAAGCTTCACCCCCTGGAGAAGGTCCCCGAGCTCCTCGGTGTGTCGATCTCGTTCGTGCGCGACCTCGCCAACAACGGCATCGTCTCGCTGCGGCGCAGCCCCCAGGGCCGCGAGCTCGTGGACGGCCACGACTTCCGCCTCATCCGCTGCGCCGAGGCGCTGCGCCGGTTCGGCATCGAGCCCCGCAACCTGCGCCAGTACGTGAACGCCGCCAACCGCGAGACGGCCATGTTCGAGCAGGCCCTCTCGGTCCTCGGGCCCCGTCAGGGCGAGTTCACCGACGAGCAGCGCGCCCAGTACTCCCAGGCGTTCGAGCAGATCCTGCACCTCACCGACTCCCTGCGCGACGACCTCATACGCCGAACCTTCGCCGACGTCCTGCGCAAGCAGGCGCCCGGAGGACAGTGAGCCGGTCACCCGCCCGTCCCCGAAGCACCGCGTCCCAACCGCCGCCAAGCCATGCGAGCCCAAGGAGAGAGACCCCATGACCAAGTTCGACTACCAGGACCTCGTCTGCGACATCCCCGACTACCCGGAGCCCGGCGTCATCTTCAAGGACATCACGCCTCTGATTGCCGACCCCCAGGGCTTCTCGGCCGTCATCGACGAGCTCGCCGAGCACTTCCTGGGTCGCGGCATCACCAAGGTCGTGGGCGCCGAGGCCCGCGGCTTCCTCGTGGGCGCCCCCGTGGCCTACCGCCTGGGTGCCGGCTTCGTCCCTGCCAGAAAGCCCGGCAAGCTCCCCCGCGAGGTCATCTCCCAGTGCTACGCCCTCGAGTACGGCACCGACGAGATCCAGATCCACGCCGACGCCCTGACCCCCGACGACAAGGTCATCGTCATCGACGACCTCGTGGCCACCGGCGGCACCGCCGTCGCCTGCGCCCAGCTCGTGGAGCAGGCCGGCGCCTCGGTGGAGGGGTTCGGTTTCGCCCTTGAGCTCGCCTATCTGAATCCCCGCGACGTCATCGCCGAGACCTTCGGCCAGGAGGTCTTCTCCCTCATCGTCGTGGACTAGGCCATGCACACACAGATCGCCTCAAGAAGACGGCCGGCCCCGGAGCGGGACCGGCCGTCTTCTCGTCATCGCAGGGTACGTTCGACGGTGTCAGTCGAGGAAGGAGCGGCCCAAGGCGTCGGCCTGGAGCATGGCGGCCACGAGCTGGTCGGGCGTCACGTCGCCGGCCAGGTTGTGGATGGACTCGCCGGGGGCGCAGGCCTTCTCGGCGACCGTCGGGAGGCGGGACTCGTCCGTGATGCCGATGGCCTCGAGGGTGAGGGGGAGGCCCACCGACTCCATGAAGGCCATGACCTCGCCGAGCTCCTCGTCGGGGGCGTTCTCGAGGACGAGCTGGACCACGGTGCCGAAGGCCACGATGTTGCCGTGGGGCACGCGCTCGCACTCCTCGAGGGCCGTGGTGCCGTTGTAGACGGAGTGGGCCACGCAGAGGCCCGCGTTGTCGGCGCCGACGCCCGAGAGGTAGATGTTGGCCTCGATGACGGCCTCGAGGCTCGGCACGATCAGGCCCTTCTCGGCGGCGATGAGGGCCTTGAGGCCGTCGGAGAACAGGGTGTCGCGGCAGAGGCGGCAGAGGGCGAGGGCGCTCAGGGTCACACCGGTGTTCTCGAGGGAGAGGCTCTTGGTCTGGGCGGCGGCCCGGGCCTCGTAGTAGGTGCCGAGGGCATCGCCCATCCCGGCCACGAGGAACGAGGTGGGGGAGTCGGCGATGACGGCGCTGTCCACGATCACGACGTCGGGGTTCTTGGGATAGAAGAGGTACTCGGCGAACGTGCCGTCGTCGTGGTAGATGACCGAGAGGCCGGTGCAGGGGGCGTCGGTGGCCGCCACGGTGGGAACGATGACGACGGGCTTGCCACAGTGGTAGGCGCAGGCCTTGGCGGTGTCGATGGCGGATCCGCCGCCGACGCCGCAGACGACGTCGATGGAGTCATCCTCGACGATCTTGCCCATGCGCGCGATCTCACCCTCGGACGAGATGCCGCCGAAGGTCTCGAACCGTGCATAGGCACCGGTGCCCTCGAGGCTCGCGGTCACCTTGGGCTCCACCGCCGCGCGGCCGCTGCGGCTGCATACGAACAGTAACCTGCTGCCGTAGCCCTTGCAGATCTCGTGGAAGTGGAGCAGGACGTCGGGGTCCTGGGCGTAC
>CBCSOI010000296.1:0-2493 GCA_965141595.1 uncultured Atopobiaceae bacterium
GTCCGCACCGCCCTCGGCGAAGTGGAGCGACCACAGGCACTCGGCCACGGCGCAGAGCGCCCTCCAGGGCCTGTCCATGTCCCTGCCCGACCACGCCCGGGCGGCCTCGTGGGCGCTCTCGAGCACGAGGAGGCGCTCGGGCCACGCCTGCTCGGCGAGGCTTAAGACCTCGTCCAGGGACCTCGGCACCGACACCATCTCCGAGACCGGCATGGAGGTCTCGCCCCACCCGGGGTCCACCACCGCGGCCGCGGAGGCCTTGAGGGCCTCTATCTGGGCCTGGAGCCTGCGGATCTCGTTGTCGCGCTCGGAGACCTGGGCGTCCAGGCGCTCCACGGTGCCCTGGAGGGCCTCGGAGCGGCCCCGTTCCTCGGCGAGCTCCCGGGAGGCGTCCTCGGAGCCCTCCTTGGAGGTGGCCTCGGCCTCCCCCAGCCTCCGCCTCAGGGCCTCCGCCTCCTTCCGGGCGGCCCCGGAGTCCGCCCTCGCCTCCTTGAGCTGGCCCATGAGGCGCGACTCGGCCTCCTTGCGACGGGTCCTCTCCCGGTCGAGCTCCCTGCGGTGGGCCTTCTCGGCCTCCCGGAGCCGCGCGGCCGCGTCGTCGGCAGCCTTCTCCATGGCCGCGAGCGACCGCTCCAGGGAGGCGATGCGCCCGCTCTCCCCGTCGTCGGCGCCGGTCTCGGTGCCGTTCTCTGCCTTCTGGGGCCCCGTCCCGTGCCTCAGGCCGCTCTGCCACGCGGTCGAGGCGAGGCAGGACTGCCAGACCTGTGACGCGCCCAGGTCCGAGCGGTGGACCTGCACGTCGGCCCAGAGCCGGTGGAGCGCCCTGTCCTGGAGCCCGGCGTCGTCGGTGTCGAGGGCGTCGTTGGCCTCCACGAGCCAGGGCGAGGCCACCTTGGGGCAACCGTGGACCGTGGCCTCCGCGGCGCCCGCGAGCTCGTCCCTGTGGCGCATGGACCCCTCCGGGGCGTCATCGACAGGGACGAGGGCCCCCTTCTCCTTGAGGATGCGGTAGACCTCATGCATGGGGCTCGTCCCGAGGCCGTCCGGTGCCCCATCCAGGTCCCCCACCTCGGACCAGACGGTGGTCCTCGTGAACAGGGTCGCGTGCCCCGGCGTCCTGTCCCACCTGAGGCAGACCTCCACGCGCATGGCGGTGGTGTCGTCCGGAGGGCAGGGGACCTGGAGGATGAGGGCCCGGGCGTCGAATCCGAACAGGGCCTCCGACACCTGTTGCCTGTCGTCCGCCCCGCACCTCATGAACCAGGGGAACCCCTTGGGGATGGGCGCCTCGCAGGTGTTGCCCGACGGTATGTGGAGCCGTGCGTAGGGGGTCTCCGGGCATTCCAGCAGGCGGGCCCTGAACTCCTTCAGACGGCTCTTGCCCAGGCGTCTCAGAAGCCGTGGCTTCAGGACGTCGTAGAGGATCTCGAAGACCGCGGCCGCCTTCTCGTCGGTCGTGTTCCCATCCACGTTGACGTGGTAGTAGCCGGCGTGGACGCACCGGCTGTCGCCGCGGAAATCGTTGTCTATGTACACGGCGGCCTCCATGGCCTCCTCCTCTCGTCCGTAAGGGAGGGGCCCCGAAGGGCCCCTCCCCCACCGCTTCTCTCTCAGGCCACCACCGACAGCCCGCAGGCCATGACGACCCGCCAGACCCGGTGGCCGGCGTTGGGGCGGCTCTCGCCCCCCATGGCGTAGGTGTCGCCCTTCTCGAACTGCCTCACCCAGATGCGGCGGTGCTCGGACCAGGCCGGACCGCAGGCCTGGTTTCGCCAGTGGCCCCGCACCGTGTGGGGCCTGGGGCTCCGCCGGGGGTGGGCGAGGCGCCCCCTAGAGCCGGTCTTTCGGGCCGGCTGGCCGCAGACGATGAAGCCGTCTTCGGCCACGCCCTGAGCCGCCCCTGACGGCGCCCCCTCTCCGGCGGCGCCGTCGGGGCCACGGCGTCCGCTCTCGCAGACGAGCCCCGCCATGGCCAGGGCCGCCTCCACCGCCGAGGCCTCCTCGGCCCCGTCCCCCAAGGGCACCGCCACCGGGGCCCCGCCGGTCTCCACCAGGGCCACGGCGAACGTGGCGCCGAAGCCCTCGGTGGCCACCACGGTCACGTCCCAGGGGGCGTGCTCGCAGGGAAGGCCTGCCTCCAGGGCGGCCGCGGAGGCGGCCTCCTCGAAGAGCAGGAGCGCCCAGCGCCCCGCCGAGAGCTCCCGGGCCACGTGGCGGCGCCTGAGGTCGGCGTCGTCTGTGTGGGCGGCGGCCCAGGAAAGGCACATCCCCTCGACGTCCCCCGGGGCCTCCGCCGTGGCCTCGGCGGGAGGCTCCGGACCCGTCCCGCCGGTGTTCCCACGGCGCTCCAGGAGGGTCTCCAGGGCGCCCACGGCGAGGGCCACGTAGGGGGCCTCGTGGCAGATCCTCGAGGCGAGCCGCGCAGGGGACACCGGGGCTCCCAAGAGCTCGGCGGCGGCCGTGGAGCCGCGGTAGTCCGCGGGGTGCCCCCGG
>CBCSOI010000297.1:0-2490 GCA_965141595.1 uncultured Atopobiaceae bacterium
CGTGGGACGCGGGCCGGGCGTCGAGGCGTCCGTCGGAGGCGAGACCGTGGGGGACGACGTCGGCGAACGTCCCCATGGGCAGGCCCGGGTCCACGAGCACCTCCACGAGCTGTCCCGAGACCGCCCGGCCGTGCCGCTCCACGAAGACACGCACGGGCGTGCCCACGAACGAGGAGGCGAACGTGCGGCGGGAGTCGGCCGCCATGGCCCTCATGGTGCGCGACCGCACAGCCGACACCCGCGGGTCCACCTGGCCTGGCGCCGAGGCGGCCCAGGTGCCGGGGCGCTTGGAGTAGCGGAACACGTGCATGTTGGCGTAGCCGATGGAGCGGCAGAAGGCGAGGCTCTCGTCGAACTCGGCGTCGGTCTCGCCGGGGAAGCCCACGATGAGGTCGGTGGCGAGCGCGATGCCGGGGACACGGTCCCGGGCGAGGTCGGCCACCGCGCGGTACCCGCCTGCCGTGTAGAGGCGCCCCATGCGCGCGAGGGTGGCGTCGCACCCGGACTGCAGGGGCAGGTGCAGGAACGGGGCCACACGGCCGTCGGAGTCGGCCATGTGGCGGAGGAGGCCCTCCCCCACCTCGCCCGGCTCCACGGAGCTCAGACGCACGCGGCCGACGTCCGTGCGCTCCAGGAGCGCGTCGAGCAGGCCGGCGAGGCCTCCCGGGCAGCCGTCGTAGCGGCCGAGGTTGATGCCCGTGAGCACGACCTCGCCGGCACCGTCGGCAACCGCGCGGCGAACCGCTGCCACGGCGTCCTCGAGCGGAAGGGAGCGCGCGGGCCCGCGCGCCTTCCACACGATGCAGTAGGTGCAGCGGTTGTCGCAGCCGTCCTGGACCTTGATCCCTGGCCGCATACGGCCCGTGGGCGTCACTGAGCCGCCGGCGTCGGACGCCTCGGCCGCGGGCTCCGGCGTCATGCCGGCGTCGGCGAGGGCGGCGGCCACGGCCGCGGGGACGCGGTCCTTGAGCACCTCCACACGCACGTTGTCGCCCAGGGCGTCGAGCTCGTCTGCGAACAGGCTCGCCACGCAGCCCGTGGCCACAACGGCGGAGACGCCCGGCAACCCGGAGGCGTGGCGAACGGCCTTGCGGGCCTTGGCCTCGGCCTCGCCGGTCACGGCGCAGGTGTTGACCACCACGGCGTCGGCCTCCTCCTGGGGGGCGACGACGCAGCCCATGGCCTCGAGCTCCGCCGCCATGGCGTCGAGCTCCACGCGGTTGACCCGGCAGCCCAGGTTGACGTGCGCCACCCGCGGCGCGCGATCCGCCGTCACGGCCTAGCGCTTCTTCTTGCGGCGGCGCCCCGAGAAGGGCCCGCGTTTGGACTTGGGCGCCTGCTTCTTGGGTTTCGGCGCAGGTTTGCGGGCCCCCTCGTCGCCGTCACCGTCGTCGCCGAGGGCGTCGGGGACCTCCACGTCGCGGCGGTTCTGCTCGTAGAGCTCGTCGAGCACCTCGGCCTCGGAGGGACCCCTCGTGGAGAGGCGGCAGCCACGGCCGAGGGCGACGGCCTCGAGGCTCTCCACCTCGTCGTCGGTGAGGTCCCGGGGCACCACGACGTCCACCACGCACACGAGGTCGCCGCGGCGCTCAGGTGCGCGCAGGCGCGGCATGCCGTGGCCGGCGACGACGAGACGGGCCCCCGGCTGCGTGCCCGCGGGCACCTCCACCTCGACCTCCTCGCCCTCGAGGATGCCGTCCACGGTCACCGTGGCGCCGAGCATGGCCTCGAAGGCGTCGATGGAGAGCGGGCGGAACAGGTCGTCGCCCTGGCGCACGAAGCGGTCGCTCTGGGCGACGTCGATGCGCACCACGAGGTCGCCGGCGGTGTCGCCGCGGATGCCGGCCTCGCCGGCCCCCTCGACGACCAGTTGCGCGCCCGTGTCCACACCGGCCGGGATGGCGATCTTGACCTTCTCGCGGGAGGGGGTGCGGCCCTGGCCGTCGCAGGTCTCGCAGGGGTGCTCGATGACCTGGCCGGTGCCGTGGCACTCGGGGCAGGTGGTCTGGGTCTGCATGCGCCCCAGGATGGTGTGCTGCCAACCCACCACGTAGCCGGTGCCGCCGCACTCGGGGCAGGTGACCGGCGGCTCTCCGTCGGCGGAACCGGTGCCGCCGCAGTCCTCGCAGGGGGCCAGGCGGTCGTAGGTGATGGTGCGCTCGAAGCCCGAGGCGGCCTGCTCGAGGGAGATCGTGAGCATCACAGACATGTCGCGGCCGCGGGTCCGAACCCGACCGGCGCCGGAGGCACGGCCCCCGAAGAAGTCCGAGAAGAGGTCGGCCATGTCGAAGCCGCCGCCGAAGAAGTCGTCCATGCCCCCCATGCCGCCGAAGCCCGCCGGTCCGTTGGGGTCGCCGTACCGGTCGTAGTTGGCACGCTTGGTGTCGTCGGAGAGCACCGAGTAGGCCTCGTTGACCTCCTTGAAGCGCTCCTCGGCGTCGGGCTCGTCGGAGACGTCGGGGTGCAGGGTGCGGGCCTTCTTGAGGAAGG
>CBCSOI010000298.1:0-2479 GCA_965141595.1 uncultured Atopobiaceae bacterium
GGCCTGCCGTGGAACGTCTGCGACCTCAAGAGCGCCATCCGGTTCCTGAGGCTCAACGCCGGCCTCCTGCCCGGGGGCGCCTCCGGCGTGTTCTGCCTGGGCGTGGGTGCCGGCGCCTCCCTCGCCGCGTGCCTCGGCGCATCGGGCGACGCGCCGGGGTTCGACCCCTTCCTCGACGCCGAGGGTGCGGCGCGCTGGGACGGCGAGGGCACGGCCCTCTCGGACGCCCCCTCCGGCTGCGCGATCTGGAACCCCGTCGGTCCCCTCGCCTCCGCCGACGGCGCCTACGAGTGGCTCTATGGGCGCCACGTGGCCGACGGTACGCGCTCGCCCGACCGCTGGACGTCGGCCCTCTCCCGGGACCTCTCCGGCTCCTTCGGCCGCTGGGTCTCCGGACTGGGTCTCACCGACCCCGAGAACGCGCCGCTGGCGCTCGACGAGACCCTCGACGGCGAGGCGAGCGACGGCTCCTACCTGCAGGCGGTGCTCGCAGAGCTCGAGG
This sequence comes from uncultured Atopobiaceae bacterium, assembly GCA_965141595.1. Taxonomy (GTDB): domain Bacteria; phylum Actinomycetota; class Coriobacteriia; order Coriobacteriales; family Atopobiaceae; genus Granulimonas. The sequence continues at coordinate 503 of CBCSOI010000298.1, forward strand.
GCTCGGCAAAGCGGTTCTTCGACGCCACCGCGTTTCCCGCCACCGTGGTGCGGGGCGCGGCGGAGCAGGCCTCGTTCCCCGGGGTGCAGCCGTCGTCCACGGAGACGGCCGAGGAGCTCGCCGCCGGCGCGCAGCAGAACGCGGAGGCCGTGGCGTCCGCAGGTCTCGACGTGGACCTCGGCGCGGCCTCGACGGTCGAGGGCGTGCAGGCCCAGCCCGAGAGTCTGCCCTTCGAGACCGCGAAGGCCTACGTGGCCTCGCTCAACGGCGACGGCGACCCCTGGCTCTCCTACAGCCCCTCCCGCGGCACCGTCCGGGTGGGCTCGCTCGGCGCCTACGTGCGAGCGCTCGCCGTGCCGACGCTCGCCTGCACCGCCTTCGACGGCGTGGGCCGCGACACTGCCGAGAACCAGCTCCTGGGCGTTCCGGACACCCAGACGCTGCACTACTCCGAGATGGTCTACGACCTGCTGAACCACCGCCAGTGGGAGTACCGCTCGCTCGCGGGCTGGGACCCGGGCTACGTGGGCGCCTGGGGCCAGAACCTCACGGTGCGCGACGCCCAGGGCCTCACGCCGCCGGAGCGCTGCTCGCTCTGCGATCCCCTGGCCTACCTGGCACCGGGCGGGGAGGCCTTCTCGGCCGGCACCGTGGCCCCTGCCTGGCGTGTCAACGTGGGGCTCGCGCAGTCGGAGGCGCCCTTCACGGCCGCCATGGACCTGGCGTGGGCGCTCCGCTCCTACGACGGCGTCACGGCCGCGGACCTCACGGCGGTCTGGGAGGGCGGGTTCGGCCTCTGCGAGGAGTCCGGCGACCCCGTGGCCAACGCCCTTGCCTGGGTGGCGGCCCACAACGGGTAGGGGCTGCGGGGCCTTCGACGCGTGAGGTCCATTGCGAGAGCTGTCGGCCTTGTCCCAACACCCGGACACTTTTGTCCCAACGGTCGGGCACTTTTGTCTCACCGTCATCGGTCGAACCGCCGTCATTCCACTCGGGCACTTCGGCTGTCACTTTGGTCTCTCTCGCTGTCACATGCGGCGCGTCGCGGCTACCCTACGCCACCGTGGCGCCCCTGTGCCGCATGGGGCCGTCCGCCGACGCCCTCCCGGGCCTAGAAGCGCACGAGGAACCCGAACGCCGCCACGGCCCACAGCAGGCAGAAGCCGGCCCACAGGGCCGCCTGCGGGAGCGCCCCCGCCACACGGCGGGCCAGGCGCGCGCCTCCCGCGACCTCCAGCCGGCCCTCGAGCCGGCGCCTCGGGCCCGTGCCGAAGTCGAGGCACACCAGCAGGAACGGCGAGATCTCGAAGAGCAGGTAGCGCACCTGGAGGCCGCACACCAGCGGCGCCCCCACGTCGGTGTAGCCGAGGTAGAGGGCCGTCGCCATCAGTGCGAACGACAGCGCGATGCCAGCGAACGTCCCCCAGCCGACGGCGGGGCCGCGCCAGCGGTCGTCCTCGGGCCCGCGGTCGAGCAGGGCGGCAAGCAGAGCGAGGCAGAACCATCCAGCGGCCATGAGGGGCCAGCCATCGGGCATGGGCAGGTAGCAGAGGTTCACGGGGAGCTGCTGGAACACGGCCACGGGGTTGAAGACCCAGAGGAAGCTCCCCACGAGGGTGGCCAGGTAGGTGACCGGGTGCGTGAGGAGGAATGCGAGCTGCCGCCGGGAGTCGATGTCGGTGGCGCCGCCGCGGGTGTCGGCCCCCACGCTGCCGCCGGCGAGCAGGAACGGCACGGCGAACGTGGCGAGTATCGCCGCCACCGTGGCGCAGCAGGCGAAAATCCAGGCGCGGTGCCCGCGGGCGTCGGCGAACTTCGACCTCGGCATGAAGAGGAGCATGAGGGCCGAGGCCACGAACACCGCCTTGGTGACCGTCCCCACGAGGAACGGCACGAGGATCCAGGCCGCCCTGCCTGCGGTGAGGTGCTCGGCGGGACGCTGGAGCTCGCCCACGAAGCGGCTCGCGGCGAGCGTGA
>CBCSOI010000299.1:0-2478 GCA_965141595.1 uncultured Atopobiaceae bacterium
CTCGTGTCAGACATCGAGGCCATGCTCTTCAGCGCCTTCCCCCGCGACCTCGCCGAGCCCTGGGACCGCGTGGGGCTCTCCGTGGGCGACCCGTCGGCCGAGGTCACCGGCGTGGCCTGCGCCCTCGACCCGCTGCCCGGCACCCTGGCCCGCGCCGCTGCCCAGGGCTGCAACGTCCTCGTGACCCACCACCCGGCCTTCCTGGAGGCCCCGGGCACCGTCACGCCGTCCGTCGCCACGTCGTCGCTCGGCGGCAGCCTCGTGTGGGAGGCCGCGCGCCTGGGCGTCTCGCTCATTGCCATGCACACGAACCTCGACCGCTCCGCCGCCGCCCTGGCGGTGCCCACGCGCCTCACCAACCTGCACGCGCTCGGCCGGTTGGAGGAGCCCGACGGCTTCGGCGCCGTGCTCGATGGCGAGGGCCGCACGGCGGCGGGGCTCGCGGAGTGCTTCGGCGAGGCCTACGGCTGCCCACCCACGCTCTACGGCGACCCGGACGCCCCCTGCGAGCGGGTGGGATTCTGCTCCGGCTCCCTCGGCGACCTCTGGGAGACCGCCGTGGCCCGGGGCTGCCAGGCAGTGGTCACCGGCGAGCTCGGCTACCATCGCGCGCTGGCCGCCGTGGAGGCCGGGTGCGCGGTTATACTGTTGGGGCACGACGTGTCGGAGCTGCCCTACGCCCGCCTGCTGGCAGCCAGTGTCACCGAGCACCAGGACTCGGTGCCGGTCGTGACCCTGGCAGAGCAGGCACACTGGCGCATCTGCCTCGACCCACGTTCCATAGGCCGATGAACGCCGCCCCGCGCGCCGGGGCCGAGAATCCGAGGGGACTGCCCATGACCGACGCCGACGCCCTGCGCCGCCTCCAAGAGATCGACCTCGAGCTCCTCCGCATCTCCAAGGAGGGCAGGGAGCTGCCCCAGCGTGCCAAGATCGAGGCCGCCAAGGCCGCCCGCAAGAAGGTGGACGGCGAGCTCACCAAGATCGTGGGCCAGCGCAAGGACCTCGAGATCGAGCTCAACGACCTCGGGCACCGGCGCCGGGACTGCGAGCGCCAGCTCGACGAGATCTCGGCCTCCCAGGACGGCAACTCCGACTACCGCGCCGCGGCCGACCTCGAGGCCCGCCTCACCACGATCGCCAAGAAGCTCGAGCGCATCGACTTCGAGTCGGACGCCGTGACCGAGCGCCTCATCACCGCCGAGCGTGCAGAGAAGAACGCCCGCGGCCTCCAGGCGCGCCTGGACACGGAGACGGCGTCGCTCGCCGCCTCTGCCAAGGAGGCCCTGCTCGCCCTGCGCGACCGCCAGGAGGCCCTGTCCCGCGAGCGCGAGTCGCTCGCGGGGTCGCTGCCGCCCGAGCTGCAGCTCCGCTACATCAACGCGCGCAAGCGCTTCGGCACCGTGGCCGTGGAGACCCTGGACGGCAACAAGCCCTCGGCCTGCCGCGTCACGCTGCAGCCGTCGCAGTACTCCGACCTCAAGCGCCGTGCCCAGCCGGTGGACGAGTGCCCCTACTGCCACCGCATCCTGATCACCGACTTCTCCTGACCCGCGAGGTTCCAACCTATGAACGTTGTTCTTGGCGTCACCGGCTGCATAGCCGCCTACAAGGCCGCCGAGGTGTGCCGCGGCCTGCAGAAGGCCGGCTGCGAGGTGCGCGTGACCATGACCGACGCGGCCACGCGCTTTGTGGGGCCCGCCACCTTCGAGGGGCTCACCTCCGTGCCCGTGGCCACCGACGTCTTCGACTGGCCGCCCTCTCCCATCCCGCACATCGACCTCGGCGAGTGGGCGGACGCCTTCCTCGTGTGCCCCTGCACGGCCGACGTCCTGGCCAAGCTCGCCTGCGGCATCGCCGACGACTGCCTCACCTCGGCGGCCCTCGCCACCACGGCCCCCCTGCTCGTGGCCCCGGCCATGAACGTGCACATGTGGCAGAACCCTGCCACCCAGGCCAACGTCGCCACGCTGCGCTCCCGCGGCGTGCGTGTGGTGATGCCGGTCTCCGGGCGCCTGGCATGCGGCGACGTGGGGGAGGGCAAGCTCGCCCCCGTGGACGACGTCGTGGCGGCCGTCCTCGCGCTCCGCGACCGGCCCCTCGCCGGGACCCGCGTGCTCGTCACCGCCGGGCCCACCCACGAGGCCATCGACCCCGTGCGCTACATCGCCAACGCCTCGTCCGGCAAGATGGGTTACGCCGTCGCGGCCGAGGCCGCGCGCCGCGGCGCCGAGGTGCGCCTGGTCTCGGGTCCCACGTCGCTTCCCTGCCCGGCCGGCGTGGGGCGCGTCGACGTGGTCTCCGCCGCCGACATGCACGACGCCGTCATGGCGCTCGCCCCATGGGCCGACGTAGCCGTGTGCGCCTCCGCCGTGGCCGACTACACGCCCGCCGCTCCCGCGGACCACAAGCTCAAGAAGGCCGAGGGGCGCCTCGACTCGGTGAGGCTCGTGGAGACGGCCGACATCCTGGCCGGCC
>CBCSOI010000300.1:0-2470 GCA_965141595.1 uncultured Atopobiaceae bacterium
CCTTCTCCCACTTCCCCTCGAGGAGCTCCTCGGCGAGCGGGTCCTCGATGAGGGTCTGGATGGCGCGGCGCAGCGGGCGGGCGCCGTAGACCTGGTCGGTGCCCTCCTTGGCCACGAGGTCGCGGGCGGCGTCCGTGAGCTCGATGGACATGCCCTCGTCCACGAGGCGGTCGCGGAGCTCGCGCACCATGAGGTCGACGATGGAGCGGAGCTGGCCCTTCTCGAGCGACTTGAAGACCACGACCTCGTCCACGCGGTTCAGGAACTCGGGGCGGAACTGCCGCTTGAGCTCGCCGGTGACGCGCTGCCTGATCTCGCGGTCCGAGAGGCCCTTGCCCGAGGCGCCGAAGCCCATGGGCGTGGTGGTGGCGATCTCGCGGGCGCCGATGTTGCTCGTCATGATGATGACGGTGTTGGAGAAGTCCACCTTGCGGCCCTGGCCGTCGGTGAGACGGCCCTCGTCCAGGATCTGGAGGAGGATGTTGAAGACGTCCGGGTGGGCCTTCTCGATCTCGTCGAACAGCACCACCGAGTACGGGCGCCGCCGGACGGCCTTGGTGAGCTCGCCGCCCTCGTCGTAGCCCACGTATCCCGGAGGGGCGCCGACGAGCTTGGAGACGGCGAACTTCTCCATGAACTCGCTCATGTCGTACGTGATGAGGGCGTCCTCGCTGCCGAAGAGGAACTCGGCGAGCGACTTGGCCAGCTCCGTCTTGCCCACGCCCGAGGGGCCCAGGAAGATGAAGGAGCCGCCGGGGCGCCGCGGGTCCTTGAGGGGCGAGCGGCTGCGCCGGATGGCGCGGGCCACCGAGCTCACGGCCTCGTCCTGGCCGATGACGCGCTCGTGGAGCACGGACTCGGCGCGCAGGAGCTTGGAGGCCTCGGCCTCGGTGAGGTTGGACACCGGGACGCCGGTGATGAAGCTCACGACGTCGGCGATGTCGGCCGAGGAGACCTCCACCGTGACGGCGTCGAGCTCGGCGTGCCACTCGGCCTCGAGCTCCTCGCGGCGGGCGGTGAGCTCCTTCTCGCGGTCGCGCAGGCGCGCGGCCTCCTCGAACTCCTGGGCCTTGGCGGCGCGGGACTTCTCCTCGGCCACGGAGGCGAGCTCCGCGTCGCACTCGACGATGGCGTCGGGCACCACGATCTTGTGCACGCGGGTGCGGGCGCCGGCCTCGTCGATGACGTCGATGGCCTTGTCGGGCAGGAAGCGGTCCTGGATGTAGCGGTTGGACAGCACCACGGCGTCCACGAGCGCCTCGTCGGTGTAGCGGACGTGGTGGTGCTCCTCGTAGCGGTCCTTGAGGCCGTGAAGGATGGTCACGGTGTCGGCCACGGAGGGCTCGTTGATGTAGACGGGCTGGAATCGGCGCTCGAAGGCGGAGTCCTTCTCGATGTGCTTGCGGTACTCCTCGGCGGTGGTGGCGCCGATGACCTGGATCTCGCCGCGGGACAGCGGCGGCTTGAGGATCGAGGCGGCGTCGATGGAGCCTTCGGCGGAGCCGGCGCCGATGAGGGTGTGGATCTCGTCGATGAACAGGATGTCGCTCTCGGAGTCCATGACCTCGTTGACCACCCGCTTGAGGCGCTCCTCGAACTCGCCGCGGTACTTGGAGCCGGCGACGAGGGCGGCCACGTCGAGTGTCCAGATCTGCTTGCCGCGCAGGACCTCGGGCACGTTGCCGTCGGCCACGAGCTGGGCGAGGCCCTCGGCGATGGCGGTCTTGCCCACGCCGGGGTCGCCGAGGATCAGCGGGTTGTTCTTCTGGCGGCGCGCCAGCACCTGCATGACGCGCTCCACCTCGGAGTCGCGGCCGATGACCGGGTCGAGCCGGCCGTCGGCGGCCAGCTTGGTGAGGTTGCGGCCGTACTCCTCGAGCAGGGAGCCCTCGCCGGGGCCCTGCCCGCCGGCGACGTCGGCGCCGGAGCGGACGTCGGCCATGGCCGGGCGCATCCGGCCGTCGGACGAGCCGGCGGTCAGGCGGTCCACGGCGTTGCGCACGGCGTCGCCGGAGATGCCCATGCGGGTGAGCGCCTCCATGGCCACGCCGTTGCCCTCGCGGACGATGCCGAGCAGCAGGTGCTCGGTGGAGATGTAGGACTGGCCGCGGGTGATGGTCTCGCGGTAGGCCCCCTCCAGCACCCGCTTGGCGCGGGGCGTGAAGGGGATGTGGCCGCCGGGGACGGGCTCGGCCTCGCGGCGCGTGATCTCGCGGACGATGGCCAGGGCCTCCTCGTAGGTGACGTCGAGCTCGGCCATGGCCTGGGCGGCGATGCCGTCGCCCTGCTTGATGAGCCCGAGCAGCAGGTGCTCGGTGCCCACGTACATCTGCCCGAGCTCGCGGGCCTCGTCCTGGGCGAGGCTCATGACCTTGCGGGCCTTCTCGGTGAACTTGTCGAACATGGTGGTTTGCACCCCCTATGCAGTGACCTCCGGGCGCATGTGCGGGAAGGGCAGCACGTCGCGGAT
>CBCSOI010000301.1:0-2468 GCA_965141595.1 uncultured Atopobiaceae bacterium
CAAGCCCGTAGGCCACGACCTCGGCGGCCGCCCCGAGTGGCCCGGAGCCCCAGTCGACCCCGACGCCGCACCCCTCGCCACGGAGCATCGAGGCAACGGCCGCCACCAGCGAGCAGCACCGCGACACCCACGGACCGCCGTGACCCTCCAGAGCAGCCTGGGCATGGGCGGTCGCGTCGTCAAGCTCGCCACGGGCCAGCTCCCCGAGGGCCATGCCGCACCTGACCATCGACGCCACGGCACCGTCGCCATGGCCGTCTGCCGCCGCGAGCGCCTCCAGGGCTCCCCCGCACCCCGTCGAGGCGCCGCAGGCGGTGTCGGCCACCCAGCAGAGCGCCTCCTCGTAGACCGCCCACGGATCGGGCACGGACGCCCTCAGGAACGCCAGCGCGTCGGCGAGGGCAGCCTTCTCGCCGAGCGAGACGACCTTGCCCAGGAGCCGCGCGCAGACGTAGGCGTCCACGGCCATGAGCGCCCCGCCCAAGGTGGCGCTCCCATCCGACCGGCCCTCCTCGCGCGCAAGCACCCTGAGGGCCTCTCCGAACGCCCCCGACAGAATGTGCGAGCGCGCCTGCAGGTGCACCGCGAGCCTGGTGCGCGTGGCGTCGCGCACCAGCGACGTCACACCGCCTTCCCGGCCCCCGTCATCCGCGCGCCGCCAGGGAAGCGCAGGGCCCTCGGCGTAGAGGTCGCGGACACGTCCGAGGAGCCGCACCTGCTCGGCCACAGGGCCGGACCCCAGCGCCCGGTCGGAGAGGTCGGCCCCGCCGCACTCGGCGACCTCGAGGACGGCCCGCACACGGCTGAGGTCGAGCGCGTCGCAGTGGGCCGGCGCCGAGGTCGCGAGGGTGGAGCGGAGCAGCGAGGCACCGCCGGCGTCGAGGATCTCCGCGGGGAAGGTGGCCGCCACGGACAGCATGTCGATGGAGTCGACGCACCTCCCCGCGACCGCGATGGCCTGGGAGAGGGCGCCCCGCGACACCAACCGCTGGACGGCCTCGAAGACGAGGTCGGGATAGCGCCAGGAGACCTCGTCCACACAGGCCGCGGGGCACGTTCCACTCCCCACCACTGAGAAGCGCACGCCCAGCGCGTCGATGCCGAGAACCGGGCACTCCTCGCGCGTCGATGCCACAAGCTCCGCGGAGAGGGGCACGCCGAGGGCCGCGACCTCCTCCAGAGAGCCGCTCCCCAGGAGCACCAGGGCACATCGGAGGCGGCGCTCGTCCTCGATGAGGGGGCAGGTGACCGAGTCGAGCAGGAGGGAGCCCCGCCGCCGGCGGTAGGCGGCGCATCGACTCGAGGGGTCGTCCCTGGGCGAGGAGGCCATGACCCGGGCCTCGACGAGGGAGGGGATGCCGCCGGTAGCGGCGAAGAGGTCGCGAAGCATGGCCTCGTCGTCGAGCCCGCGAGCCCACGACGCAAGCTCCGACCTGAGCGCGAGGAGGTCGCGGGCGCCCACGAGGCGGTGCTCGGGAAGTATGTCGCAGAGCAGGGCGCACTCGGAGGACCCGAGGAGGAGGACCGTTCCCCGTCTGACCAGACGCGTGGCCATCCTCGCGATACGGGCGCAGTGGTGCTCCTCGAGCCCGTGAAGGCCGTCGAACACGAGGACGAGCTCATCGTCCTCGGAGTCCACCCGCTCACCGGTCAAAAGGTCGTCGACGACGGCGAAGGCATTGGCCTGGGCAGAGGCGGCGAGCTCCGACAGGTCGAGGAAGACCGGCTGGCGGCCGCCGCCGTCGATGCGGTAGGCGGTCTCGACGGCGGTCGAGCTGGCCCCGTGGCCCGGATTGCAGCAGAAGAAGGCAAGGTGGCAGCAGGCGAGGTCGGCGACGAGGGAGGAGACGAGCCCGGATCGCTCCACCCGGGGCCTCTCCGGAACGGGGGCCACCACGGTCCCGACGGGAAGTCGGGAGACGAGCAGGTCGCTCAGGTGCTCCCCGGACGGGGCGGTGCAGGAGGGAGACTCGGACATGGGTTCCTCTTCTCGGGTCGTTAAAGATTCACGAGGAACGATACGTCTGCTAAAGGCCTGAAAGACCGACAGCGTGAGAAAAAACCTATCCAAATTGATGCAGCGGACTCCATTGCCGGGTTTATCCATTATCAGCTTCACTATCCAAGAGAAAGACGCGAGGAAGTGCCCAAAGACCGTTCAGTATCGGTTCAGCTATATTCATCACGAATGGAATTTGACACAATGCTGACATCGGCGAGCGGCAGCGCGGCCCTACGTGTTTATCGACATTCGTCTATGCATAAGAGTCGTGAGAACACCCGGTTAGCGTTCCCAGGAAGGGTCACCCGAGCCCTTGGAGCGACGGCCCCCGACCGTCGAAGGGACATTAAAAGGTGATTCTGCAAGACTATTGAAAGCAGGAGAGGGTGGGTCGAAGACCCACCCTCTCAGATTCACGCCTCTTCCCCGCCCAAAGGAAAAGGGGCCCCGGAGGGCCCCTCGAGGT
>CBCSOI010000302.1:0-2467 GCA_965141595.1 uncultured Atopobiaceae bacterium
AGGAAGGGCAGCGCCTGACGCGCGCCGGTGTAGCCAACGATGCCGCACATGGCAGGTCTCCTTTGGTCTGGTTTGCGAAGGGGCGGCCCCTCCCTAGGCGAGGGCGCGGATGACGTCGGCCACGGAGTCGGCGAGCTCAGCGGCGAGGTCCTCGGTCTCGGCCTCCACCATGACGCGCACGAGGGGCTCGGTGCCGCTGGCGCGCACGAGGATGCGGCCGTTGCCGGCCAGGCGCTCCTCGGCGGCGGCCACGGCGGCCGCCACGGAGTCGTCGCCCATGGCGGCGTCCTTGTCCTCCACGGTGACGTTCACGAGCTTCTGGGGGAACAGGCGCACGGGGCGCACGAGCTCGGCCAGGGTCTCGCGCTCGGCGCGGATGACCTCCATGACCCGGAGGCTCGTCATGATGCCGTCGCCGGTCTTCTCGATGTCGCCGAAGATGATGTGGCCGGACTGCTCGCCGCCGAGGGAGTAGCCGTTCTCGCGCATGCAGGCGAAGACGTTCTTGTCGCCCACGGCGGTGGTCTCGTAGTTGAGCTGGGCGATCTCGAGGGCCTTGAGGAACCCGAAGTTGCTCATGACCGTGGGCACCACGGTGCCGCCGGCCAAGCGGCCGTGCTTGTTGAGGTACTTGCCGCACACGTAGAGGATGAGGTCGCCGTCCACCACGCGACCGCGGTCGTCGACGGCCAGGCAGCGGTCGGCGTCGCCGTCGTAGGCGAAGCCCACGTCGAGGCCCTGCTCCACCACGAGGCGCTGGAGGCGCTCGATGTGGGTGGAGCCGCAGTCGACGTTGATGTTGAATCCGTCGGGGGCGTTGTTGATCACGCGGACGTCGGCGCCGAGGGCGTCGAACACGGGCTTGGCCACCGAGGAGGCGGCGCCGTTGGCGCAGTCCAGGCCCACCTTGACGCCTTGGAGCGAGAAGTTGGCGCTGGCGATGAGGTGCGCGATGTAGCGGTTGCGGCCCTGCATGTAGTCGACGGTGCAGCCGATCTCGTTGCCGGTGGCCAACGGGATCTCGAACTCGCCGTCGATGTAGGCCTCCACCCGCTCGAGCACGGCCTCGTCCATCTTGAAGCCCTCGCGGTTGACGAGCTTGATGCCGTTGTCGGTGAAGGGGTTGTGGGACGCGGTGATCATGATGCCGCAGTCGAAGCTGCCGTCCACCACCTCGTAGCACACGCCCGGGGTGGGGATGACGTGAAGCATGTAGACGTCCGCACCCGAGGCCACGAGACCCGAGACGAGCGCCGCCTCGAACATGTAGCTGGAGCGGCGGGTGTCCTTGCCGATGACCACGCGGGCCTTGCGGCCCTGCTCGAGGCCGTAGTGCCAGCCCACGTACCGGCCGATCTTGAAGGCCTGGTCGACGTTGAGGCCCTCGTTGGCCCTTCCTCGGAAACCGTCGGTGCCGAAGTACTTCATCTGCTATCTCCTTTTTAGCTGCTTTCAGCGGATGAGCGCGATGTGGGTGACGCCTCGCCTAATCGTAGCGAACGAAAAGGGGCCCGTCGCGGACGACGGGCCCCCACAGGACAATCTTCGTGGCGACTGCGCAGATGCCAGGCTTAACGCTTGGAGAACTGCGGGCGCTTGCGGGCCTTCTTGAGGCCGTACTTCTTGCGCTCGACGGCACGGGCGTCACGGGTGAGGAAGCCGGCCTTCTTGAGCTCGGGACGGTAGTCGCCGGCCTCGAGGAGGGCACGGGCCACACCGAGGCGCACGGCGCCGGACTGGCCGGAGATGCCGCCGCCATCGCACTTGGCGAGGACGTCGAAGCGGCCCTGGGTGTCGGTCACGCGGAAGGGGGCGAGGGCGGCGTCGACCAGGTGCTGACGGCCAAAGTAGGTCAGGGCGTCCTTGCCGTTGACGATGAACTTGCCGGTGCCCGGAATCAGGCGCACGCGGGCCACGGCCTCCTTGCGGCGGCCGGTGCCGTAGTAAACAACAGTGTTCTCAGCCATGGGTTAGCCCTCCAGCTCGATCTTGACGGGGTTCTGGGCCTCGTGGGGGTGCTCAGGGCCGGCGTAGACCTTGAGCTTGCCGAACTGCTGGCGACCCAGGGTGGTCTTGGGGAGCATGCCCTTGACGGCGTGCTCGATGACGCGCTCGGGGTGCTTGGCCATGGCCTCCTCGAACGACTCCGTCTTGAGACCGCCGAGCCAGCCAGAGGAGCGCCAATAGCTCTTCTGGGCGGCCTTGTTGCCGGTAAGCTGGACCTTATCGGCGTTGATGACGATCACGAAATCGCCGGTGTCGACGTGCGGGGTGTACTGCGGCTTGTTCTTGCCGCGCAGGATCGTGGCGATCTGCGTGGCGAGACGGCCGAGGACGGCACCGTCAGCGTCGATGAGGACCCACTTGCGGGCGACCTCGCCGGGCTTGGCGTACTAGGTCGACTTCATGCTACGAACTCCTCCATGCATTGGTGGTACGTGTTCTTTTCCGAGGTTACGGGGCTCAG
>CBCSOI010000303.1:0-2465 GCA_965141595.1 uncultured Atopobiaceae bacterium
GCACGACGGCCCTCACAAGGCCGCGGGCGGGCACGGGCAGCGGCTTGAGCGTCCCGCCGCCGGTGGAGGGCAGGGTCGCCTCGGCCGGGAGCACGGGGCCCGTGGCGTCGTCGGGGTAGGCCGCCGGCGTGGGGTCGAGCACGCGGGAGTGCGGGAAGTCGGACGACCGGGCGGGCTCGCCGGGCTCGGGCCGGGGCTCGAGACCGAAGATGGTCTCGGTGGTGGAGTCGGACGGGTCCACATAGGAGGCCACGGCATGGTTGCCGATGTCGGTGCCCTCGGCGGCCTCGCCCACCCGGGCCGAGAAGCGCAGGACCAGCGTCTCGCCGCCCTTGAGGTAGCCGCCGTAGACGGACAGGGAGTGGGTCAGCGGGTCGTAGACGGAGTCGGGGACCTCCTTCTCGGCGCCGCCGGGCAGCACCATGGCCAGGGAGCCCGACACCACCTCGAGGCCCTCGGGCAGCTCGTCGGAGACCACCACGTCGTAGAGGCACGTGGAGGGGGCGCCCGTGTTGGCCACGGAGATCTCGTAGGCGAGGAGGTCGCCCACGTGCACCTGGCCGTCCTCGTGGGGCGTGGTGTTGGTGGACGTCTTGGTCACCTCGACGTCCTCGGGGTCGGGATTCTGCGGCGCCACGGGACCGGAGGTGCCGCCCTTCTCCTCGCTCGTGGGGACGGACGACGTGAAGAGCGAGTAGCCGAGGGTCACGGGGCCGCTCATGGCACCGGTGTCCGTGGTGCCCTCACGGGAGTAGTCGGCCGTGAAGCGGTAGCTGGCCGGCTTGGACAGGTCGACGGCCTCGTCGGGGCCCAGCTCCTCCCAGTTGCCCTCGGCGTCCTGGCGCACGAGCGTGAACCGGTCGCGCTGCACGCCGGCGGGCAGCCTGAGGCCGCGGCCCTGGGCCAGTGCGAGGGCGCGCTCGAAGAGCTCCTGCTGGGAGAGGCTGCCCTCCCCCACCTTCTCGGAGACGGCGGCGGAGGCCCTGAACGTCTGCTCCTCGGGGAGGAACTCGGGGCCGCCCTCGGGGCCGGGCTTGGGCCTGTCCTCTTCGGGGCTGTCCTCGTCCCAGACGATATGGGTGAGCGTCGCGCGCACGGTGCTGCCATTCGCCCCCGAGAAGGTGGCTGTGAGCGTGCTCGTGCCGGTCTCGGTGAGCGCCGTCGCCTCGGCACCGGTGGCGGCCGTACGGGAGAGCGTCACGCCGTGGGCGGCCTCGAGGTCGAGGGTGTCGGGGTCGGCCGAGAGGTCGTAGCCGTCGGCGGCGGCCAGGGCGCGCAGCGTGTCGAGCAGCTGGGCGCGCGTGGCCACGGTGTCGGCAGCGGGGGTGTCGTCCGCGGCCTCGACCTTCCTCACCCGCACGGTGTAGAAGAGCTCCAGGTCGGCCGGCTCCTCGGGGCCGCGCTCGTCGTCCACGGGGTCTGCCGGCGGGTTCTCGTCGCCGAAGGGCCCGGGGGTGCCGTCGGGGATCACGACCTCCTTGGGGCCGTCGGGGACGGCGGGGTCGTCGGGGTCGTCGGGGTCGGGGTCCTTGACCGTGTCGCTCGGCAGGGTGCCGAACGCACGGGCCACGTTGACGAGGTCCTGCGGCTCGTCGTAGTCGAGGCGGTCCGCCGTGACCCTGCAGCGGAAGGTCACGGTGGCCGTCTGTCCGCCGTGGAGGTGGCCCGCGGCGATGTAGATCCTGCGGCTCGCGGCGTTGTAGTCGGCCTTGAAGTCGTCCTTGCCGGCCTTGGTGCCGTCGCCGCACACGACCTCGATGGAGCCGGGCACGTACTCCACGCCCACGGGGAGCTCGTCGGCCACCACGGAGCCGTAGTAGGCGGAGCCGGCCTTGGTGTTGGTCACGGTGACGGTGTAGAGCAGCTCGTCACCCACCTGAACGATCTCGGTGTTGGCGCGCCCGTCGGCACCCTCGGTGACATTGGCCCAGGTCTTGGAGACCTCGATGTCGCCGGCCGAGGTGTCGGGGTCGGAGGGCACCACCACGAGGTCGTGGTCGTCGCGGTCGTCAGGGTCGTCGTGCGGGATGGGGATGGTGACGACCACCTCGATGCGCTCCGGGTCCTTGTCGGGGTCGGACGGGTCATACCGCTCGACGGTCACCGGAATGTCCACCTCGGTGGCGTCCGGGTCCTCCTCCAACCGCTTCCTGACCTGCTCCTCGACCTCCTTGGCGATGTCCTCGGGGGTCTTGGGGGTGTCGGGCTCCTTCCTGTCGCCGAACTCGACGATGCGGTCTCCGGGCAGGACGGGCCTGGGCCTGTCGGGGTCGGGGCTCACGGGGGCGTCGGGGTCGGAGGGGTCGGCGGGCCGGGGGTCCTTGGCGCCGTCGAGCGGCGAGCCGGGGGTGACGCCGGTCACCGGCACGCCCGGCTTGTCGGGGTCGCCGGACGGGTCGTCGGGATCGCTGGGCTCGGTGTCCTGGAGGGTGCAGCCGAGGACGTCCTCGACCCTCTTCTCTGGG
>CBCSOI010000304.1:0-2435 GCA_965141595.1 uncultured Atopobiaceae bacterium
TCAATGATATCAAGGGGAAACTGCGATAGAATTGCTGCGGTGACCTAACCTATGGGAGAACAGGAAAGACGCACGTGAGTCAGACCCCCCGCTACATCGAGATCCGCGACGACCTCCTGGCCCGGGTGTGCGACGGCACCTACCCGCCGGGGGCCACCCTGCCGCCGGAGCCCGAGCTCGCCGAGACCTACGGCGTGAGCCGCCCCACCCTGCGTCAGGCCATCCAGCTCCTGGCCGACGCCGGGTACGTGGAGAAGCGTCGCCGCCTCGGCACGGTGGTGCGCCGGCGCAAGGTCGAGCAGCGCTTCATGGACACCCTCATGAGCTACGGGGCGGATGTCGGGGCCCAGGGGGCCATCCCTGCCACGCAGGTGCTGCAGGCCCGGGCCCAAGGCGCCACGGCGGAGGTGGCCGCGGCGCTGGGCCTGGAGGAGGGCGACCCCGTCATGGGGCTCATGCGCCTGCGCTCCATGGACGGCGAGCCCGCGGTGCTGCTGCGTACCTGGGTGCCGGCGGCGGCCTTCCCCGACCTGCTCTCCCACGACTTCGAGCATGAGAGCCTCTACGACGTCTTTGCCGAGAGCGGCCTGCCCGTGGAGACCGTCCGGCGCGTGCTCGAGGCGGTGCTCCCCGAGCCCGTGGAGGCCGGGCTGCTCGGTATCGACGAGGGACAGCCGTGCTTCCTGTTCAAGAGCGTGGGCCGGGCCAAGACCGGTCAGGCCATCGAGTACTCGGTGGCCCTCTACCGGGGGGACACCAACACCTTCACCGTGACCCTCACCACGGGGGACTGACCTTCCCGCCGCGACGCCGCCTCGGCATCGCGGCGTCCCGACCCGACCATCGACATCAAGGAGAACCATGGCCCCAGACAAGAACCGACCCGTCCCCCGCGGCGTCCTCGTGCAGGACCCGTGCCTCGTGCGCACCGTCTGGGGCGCCGGCCGTGTGGCCGCCGCCCGCGGGCTGGAGGGTACCGTGGGCACCAGCTGGGAGGTGAGCCGCCACCCCCACGGCGAGAGCTCCGTGACCGAGGGGCCGTGGGCCGGCGTGGGCCTGGACGCCGTGCTGGCCGCCGACCCCGAGGGCTGCCTGGGTGGCCACGCCATGGTGCGCGGTGCCTTTCTCGACGCGGCGGAGTCCCTCTCGGTGCAGGTGCACCCGCAGGAAGCCTATGCCTTGGCCCACGAGGGCGACCACGGCAAGACCGAGACCTGGTACGTGGTGGAGGCCGAGCCCGGTGCCACCATCGTCGCCGGGACGAGTGCGGGGTCGGTCGAGGAGCTCGGGGCGGCCGTGGCCGACGGCGCCCTGGACGGGCTGCTCGTGCGCGTGTCGGTGGAGGCGGGCGACCTCGTGCATGTGCCCGCGGGCACGCTCCACGCCCTGGGCGCGGGGGTGCTGGCGGCGGAGCTGGGGAACGACTCCGACGTCACCTACCGCTTCTACGACTACGGCCGCACGGACGCGGAGGGCAACCCCCGCGAGCTCCACGTGGGGCAGGGCCTCGCCGTGGTGGACCCTTCCAGCCGTCCCGAGGTGACGTCGTGCGGCACGGGGCTCGGGGAGGGCGTGGCGGCGTCGGTGTCCGCCGACGGCTACGAGGCGTTCGTCCTCGACGTGCCCGGCGAGCTGAACTGGGACTTCGGCGGCCGCCCCGCCGCCCTCATGGTTGTGGCCGGGTCCGGCAGCGCCTCCTGGGACGGCGGCTCGGTGGGGCTGGCGCCCCTGTCGAGCGCCTTCGTGCCGGCGGCGACGGGGGAGGTGAGCCTCACGGGCCCCATGCGCCTGTTCTGCGCGACGGGCGTGTGACAGCGGAAGGGCCCGACCAAAGTGACAGGGAGAGTGTCCGAGTGGTGGGACAGAAGTGCCCGACCATTGGGACAAAAGTGTCCGGAGATGCGCCCCTAGGCCCTCCCAGCTGTCGGGGCCACAGGCGGTCCGGGATTATGCATCGTAAGGAAGCATCTGAGAGCGGGGGGCGTATCGCCAGATACGGACTTCCGCTCGAATTGCTTCCGCTGATGCATAGCCCCGGACCCCGGGAGCCCAAGACCCCGCAGCCTACCTGTCGTTCATGTTGAACCGGTCGCGCATGTTCACGCTCGTGGTGAAGAGCACCTTGCCGAGCACCTCGTCGGTGGCCTTCTGGATGAGGTCGCAGGTGGCCTGGTTGGTCTTCTCGAGTTCGGCCTGCACCGCGGCCCCGTCGGCGCCGTCACCCAGGGCGTCCACGGCCCTGTCGGCGGCCGCCACCTGGGCATGGCCCTGGCCTAGGGTGTCCTCCTGGTAGGCGGCCACGGCGTTCCAGTTGCTGCCGAACTGCGCGTCGGCCAGGGCGGCGAGCACGCGCATCTCCCAGTAGAAGGTCTCGGTGGTCACGCGCGGCGCCACGTCCAGGTAGGCCGGCACCGCCCCCACGTTGGTGAACATCG
>CBCSOI010000305.1:0-2411 GCA_965141595.1 uncultured Atopobiaceae bacterium
TCTACGACCCCGACGACCTCTCCGACCCGGCCACCAACATCGAGTACGGCACGGCCTACCTCGCCACGTTGCTCGACTCCACCGGCTCCACCGACCAGGCCGTGGCGGCCTACAACGCCGGGCCCGGCGCGGCGAGCTCCTGGGGCGAGGGCGGGTCTGACTTCAAGGACGCCATCGAGTTCCCCGAGACCCGCCTCTACCTCGAGAAGGTCACGGAGGCCTACGACCAGTACCGCGCACTCTACCCCGACGGCCTCGTCGACGACGCCGTCACGCGATAAGGGAGGCAGCCACATGGACCAGGGAGACACCGGCCGCGGCCGCGTGGGCGCCGGGCTCGTCCGCTTCGGGCGGGAGGGCGGCAGCCCCGACTTCTCCGTGCAGATGCCCTACGAGCCCGCGGGCGACCAGCCCCAGGCCATCGAGAGGCTCGCCCGCGGCGTCGAGGAGGGCCTGCGCTACCAGACCCTCATGGGCGTGACCGGCTCCGGCAAGACCTACACCGTTGCCAAGACCATCGAGAAGGTCAACCGCCCGGCCCTCATCCTCGAGCCCAACAAGACGCTCGCCGCCCAGGTCGCCGCCGAGATGCGCGAGATGTTCCCCGACAACGCCGTCGTGTACTTCGTCTCGTACTACGACTACTATCAACCCGAGGCCTACGTGCCCCAGAGCGACACCTACATCGAGAAGGACGCCTCCATCAACGAGGAGGTGGAGAAGCTCCGCCACCAGGCCACGGCCAACCTGCTGTCGCGCCGCGACGTCATCGTGGTGGCGTCGGTCTCCTGCATCTACGGCATCGGCTCCCCCGACGACTACGCGGGCCTCGCCCCCAACGTGGACAAGGAGGTGCCCCTGGAGCGCGACGACTTCATCCGCAACCTCCTGGCCGTGCAGTACGACCGCAACGACCTCGACCTCCAGCGCGGCATGTTCCGCGTGCGCGGCGACTCCGTGGACGTCTTCCCGCCCTACGCCGAGCACCCCCTCAAGGTGGAGTTCTTCGGCGACGAGGTGGAGCGCATCGCCGAGGTGGACGAGCTCACCGGCGAGGTCATCCGCGACTTCGACGCCGTGCCCATCTGGCCGGCCTCCCACTACGTCACGGAGCGCCCCAAGGTCAACCATGCCCTCAAGACCATCAACGACGAGCTCATCGCCCGCGTGGGCGAGCTCAAGGCCGCCGACAAGCTCCTCGAGGCCCAGCGCCTCTCGGAGCGCACGGCCTACGACCTCGAGATGCTCGAGACCATGGGGTTCTGCAACGGCATCGAGAACTACTCGCGCCACCTGGACGGCCGCAAGCCCGGCGAGCCACCCTACACCCTCATCGACTACTTCCCGAGCGACATGGTGTGCTTCGTCGACGAGAGCCACGTCACGGTGCCGCAGGTGCGCGGCATGCACGAGGGCGACCGCTCCCGCAAGGTGACCCTCGTGGAGCACGGCTTCCGCCTGCCGTCGGCCCTGGACAACCGGCCCCTGCGCTTCGACGAGTTCGAGGCCCGCATCCCGCAGTTCATCTACGTCTCGGCGACGCCCGGCGACTACGAGTGCTCCGTGAGCCAGCAGGACGTGGAGATGATCGTCCGCCCCACGGGCCTGCTCGACCCCTCCATCGACGTGCGTCCCGTGCGCGGCCAGATCGACGACCTCACGTCCGAGATCCGGGACCGCGTGGAGCGCCACGAGCGCGTGCTCGTGACCACGCTCACCAAGCGCATGGCCGAGGACCTCACCGACCACCTGCTCGACCAGGGCATCCGCGTCAACTACATGCACTCCGACACCGCCACGCTCGACCGCGTGGACATCGTGCGGGACCTCCGCCAGGGCAAGATCGACGTCCTCGTGGGCATCAACCTGCTCCGCGAGGGCCTGGACATCCCCGAGGTGTCGCTCGTGGCCATCCTCGACGCCGACAAGGAGGGGTTCCTCCGCAACCGGCGCTCCCTCATCCAGACCATGGGCCGGGCCGCTCGCAACGCCGACGGCCAGGTGATCATGTATGCAGACACCGTCACCGACTCCATGCGCGAGGCCATCGACGAGACCAACCGCCGACGCGCGCTCCAGAAGGCCTACAACGAGGAGCACGGCATCGTGCCCAAGACGGTGCGCAAGGCCGTGAACGACATCTCGGGCTTCATCGAGGAGGCCGACGCCGCCGTGGGCAAGCGCAGCCGCCGCCACGGCCACGACGGCGACGAGCTGGGCCACGGCGAGTTCTACACGCCGGGCACGGCGCCGGAGGGGAGCAGGGCCGAGCAGGTGGCAGCCGAGCTCGCCGAGCTGCCGCGCGACGAGGCCGAGGCCGTGCTGGCCTCCCTGGAGGAGGAGATGCGCGCGGCGAGCGACGCCACGGACTTCGAGCGGGCCGCGGCCCTGCGCGACCAGGTGGTGGAGCT
>CBCSOI010000306.1:0-2398 GCA_965141595.1 uncultured Atopobiaceae bacterium
CCAAAAGGCCATCTGTCATCGCGGCATCGGCGACAGGTGGCCCTGCCCTTGCTCCCCCTATTACCAGCGGTTTTATTGTCAATATTCTGAATCGAACAGCTCTGGGCTATACTCAATCATCAGATAACCTTAAAGTTCGGAGACGTACCCGGAGGCACGGGCAAAGGAGACGGCAGTGCCAGGCAGCACGGTTTTGACGAACGGGGGGGGGGGGCGCTCCCAGACTGACCTCCCCGGTCGCTACCAAGGGGGCATAACCCGCGAGCAGTATCTCTTTAGAGAGATGGCCACCACGGCCCGCATGCTGCAGGAAAACCCCGACCCCGATGCCGTACTCTCCCAGATAATCTCTACCAACGCCTTCGGCTACCCCACGGAGCGCGAGCTGCGTTCCATCGGCCGGGCGTGCCTGCGCCGCATCGAGAGGCTCTCCGACGACCCGCTCCTCCGCGCGTCCCTCACCGACCTCCTGCTCAATGGGATCTCGCTCCAACGCCACCAGGTGGTGCTGTACGCGATGGCACGTGACAACCGCCTCGTGAGCGAGTTCCTCGTCAACGTCGTGGCCGAGAAGCGCCGTACGCTGGACCCCTCCCTCACACGCCTGGACATCGTGACGTTCCTCGACAACCTCCGCGGTCAGGACGACACGGTGGCCTCGTGGTCCGACGCCACGCTCAACAAGATCCGCCAGGTGCTGGCCAAGTCCCTCGAGGAGTCCGGCCTCTACGACCGCAAGGCAGAGCGCCTGGTCCCCACGCTGGCCGACCCCGAGCTCTCCCGCCTCATGGATCTCAACGGCGACTCCCGCCTCATCCCCGCCTTCGGGGAGGTGATCTAGGTGCCCCAGTCCATGGCGACGGACATCACGGCCGCCTTCTCCTCCCTCCGCGAGCGCCTGGACAGCGAGGACTTTCTCCTTGGCCGCGGCCTTGCCAACGAGGTGGCGCTCTACATCCTGCCCTACGACCCCGCCTGCGAGAACGAGGTGCGGGCCAAGACGGCACAGCTGGTGGCTGACTCCCAAGCCGGCAAGCTCCGCGCCGCGGTGCACGAGGCCAACCTCTGGCGCATCTTCGAGCAGATAAGCACCGAGCCCCGGGATGTCCTCTCCAAGTACGCCTCGCTGGAGGAGCGCCGCGGGTCCGAGGCCCTGCTCGACCGCATTCAAATGCGCAACGTACCCGAGGACTATGTTGCAGCCATGGACTGGGAGCCCCACGAGCTCGGCAGGGACGTCCTCCTGATCACCGGAGTGGGTCAGGTCTACCCGTTCATGCGGGCCCACCAGGTGCTGAGCGCGGTGCAGCCCGTGATCTCCAACGTGCCCGTTGTCATGCTATACCCCGGCTCCTATAACGGACAGTCTATCGAACTGTTCAATAAATTTCTTGACGACAACTACTATCGTGCGTTCTCGCTGCTCTAGGAGGGTTTTGCCGTGCAGATCAAAGACATGTTTGCAAAGTCCATCGATCGCAACATCGAGGGCGTGGTCAAGGTGGACCAAGACTCCGCCCCCGTGGTGCGCCAGGAGCTCGAGGAGTACGTGGTCACCCGGGAGGTCGCCGGCCTCCTGGCCTCGTTCTACGACAAGTACGAGGCCGCCATCGACAGCCCCAACGACAAGATCGGCGTCTGGATCTCTGGCTTCTTTGGCTCTGGTAAGTCCCACTTCCTCAAGATGCTCTCGTACCTGCTGTCCAACCGCTCCGTAGACGGCACGCCGGCCATCGACTTCTTCAAAGGCAAGGTGGAGGACTCCATGGTCGAGGCCCGCATGAGGCGCGTGGCCGACAAGACCTGCGGCGAGACCATCCTCTTCAACATCGAGGACAAGCGGGTGGGCGCCAAGGACGCCGGTGCCATCACCCGCACCTTCGCCCGTGTCTTCGCGGACCACCGCGGTTTCTACGGCGAGGACGCCACGCTGGCACGTCTGGAGGCCTACATCGAGAAGCAGGGCAAGACCGAGTCCTTCCGCGCTTCTTTCGAGGAGGTGGCCGGCGAGCCCTGGGTGGACGCCCGCCCCGACTACGAGTTCAACCAGGAGGACGTCGTGGACGCCCTCGCCAACTCCGGCGTCATGACCCGCAGCGAGGCCGAGGATTGGTTTGCCAACCGCGTGAACGTGCGCGGCACGGCGGACGAGATGGGCTCCGTTGACTCCCTCACCACAGAGATCTGCGCCTACGCCGAGCGCCGCGAGCGCGAGCTGGGCCGCCCCTTCCGCCTGGTGTTCATGATCGACGAGGTGGGGCAGTTCATCGGCGACAACACGGACCTCATGCTCAGCCTCCAGACCATCGTGGAGTCCTTGGGCGTCAAGGGCGCCGGCCGCGTGTGGGTGATGGTCACCAGCCAGGAGGCCATCGACGAGGTCACCAAGGTGGCGGGC
>CBCSOI010000307.1:0-2394 GCA_965141595.1 uncultured Atopobiaceae bacterium
TAGAAGACGGCCTGGCCGGGGTGGGCGAGCATGAAGGCGGCGAAGACGTCGGTGCCCACGGCCTCGATGACCACCTCGAGCACGAGGGTGATGACGAATATGAACGCGGTCACCTGCACCGTGTGGACGAGGGCGCTCCGCCAGATGGAGCCGTGGCCGCCGTGGCCGTGGGAGTGCCCATGACAGCAGCCGTGGCCGTGGCCGTCGTGGTCGTGGCAGCAGCCGTGTTCCCCGTGGCCGTGGCCGCAGGCCTCGGCGGAAAGGTCGTGGCCACAGGACGGGCAGCACCCGTCGTGGGCATCGGCCGCCTGGGCCTCGGCCTCGGGGAGGTCGCCGTCGTCCTCGTAGACGCGCTCGGCGAGGTCCTCGACGTCGTCGCAACCGCAGCGGTCGCGCTCGCACAGCTCATGGATGCGGAGGGCGTCGGACGTGGGGACGCACAGCACCCGCACGGCGAGGTCCACGAGGAGGCCCGCCACCATGCCCACGAGCACCTTGAAGGCGAGGATGGCGGCGATCTGGGACGCGGGTGCGCCGTTGGCCACGAAGACCGGCAGCATCTCGTCGGACGTGGACAGGATCACCGCCACGAGCGTGCCGACGGTCACCACGCGGGCACTGTAGAGCGTGGCGCCCATGGCCGAGAAGCCGCACTGCGGCAGGGCCCCCAGGAGCGCACCCACCACGGGGCCGGCCTTGCCGGCCCTGAGGATGACGCGCTCCGAGAACCCTGCCGCACCGTGCTCCAAGGCCTCCATGGCCAGGTAGGTGACAAAGAGGAACGGGACGAGGACCAGCGTGTCCTCGACGCTGTGCTCGAGCGAGTGCCCGAGCAGGTGCCAGAGACCCTCTTCCATGCTGAAGCTCACATCCCGTTCAGATCGGAGGTGTCGGACGTGCGCCTACTCGCCGTCCTTGCCGAAGGTGTCGCGGTCGGGCGCAATAGCCTTCATACCCTCGATCACCATCGCGAACAGCTCGTCGAGCTCCAAGCCGTTGATCTCGGCGCCGCGACGGATGTCGTCGCGGTTGCAGCCGGCGGCGAAGCTCTTGGTCTTGAACTTCTTCTTGAGCGACTTCACGTTGAAGTCCATGACGCTCTTGGACGGGCGCATGGCCACGGCCGCCGTCACGAGGCCCGAGAGCTCGTCGCAGGCGTAGAGCATCTTCTCCATCTTGAGCTCGGGCGCGGGGAGCTCCGGGTTGAGGTCGGACTGGTGGGTCTGGATGGACTTGGCCAGCTCCGGCGAGGCCCCGGCCTCCTCGAGCAGGCGCGCGGTCTCGACGGTGTGCAGGTCGGGGTCGAACATCTCCCAGTCGAGGTCGTGGAGGAGCCCCACCTGGGTCCAGAAGTCCACGTTCTCGGGGTCGTACTCGGCGGCGAAGTAGCCCATGAGGCCGCCGACGGTCTCGCCGTGCTGGACGTGGAAGGGGTCCTTGTTGTAGGTGGTGAGAAGGTCGTGGGCCTGCTCGTAGGTGAGCCCGCTCTCCAGGTTGGCCATGGCCGGTCCTCTCTCTCGCTCGCGGCCCGCAACCGGGCCTACGAATGAACGTCGCGCCGATGTGCGGCGCCTGTCCTCGCAACCCAGGTGCTGTGCCGCGGCCCGGGCCGCGCCACTCCCCTACCAGGTGACAAGTGCTGATGGGGGGTATTGTACCTCAACAAAGGTCAAACCCTCGGGGGGCGCCGTGGGGCCGGCCGCCTCGCGGTCGCACGCGGCCAGGACGTCGGCCACCCATGTCTCGGGCCTGCGGCCGGCGCCCACCTCCACGAGGGTGCCCACGAGGATGCGCACCATGTTGTGGAGGAACGCGTTGGCCGCCACGTCCACGCACACGAGCTCCTCGCCGGCCTCCACCTGGCGCGAGACCGCGCACTCCGTGAGGCAGCGGAACGTGCGCCGGCCCTCGGCCGACGACTTCTTGCAGAAGCTCCTGAAGTCGTGCTCGCCCACGAGGGCACGGGTGGCCCGGTCCATGGCACCGACGTCCAGCCCGTCGCGCAGCCACCAGACGTGGTCGGCCAGCAGCACCGGCTGGGGCCCGCACTTGATGCGGTAGCGGTAGCGGCGCCCCAGGGCGTCGAAGCGCGCCGAGAAGCCCGGCGCCGCCCGCCACGCGCCCATGACGGAGATGTCGGGCGGGGTCAGGGCCGTGAGCGACCAGAGCAGGCGCCGGGCGGTGAGCCCCTCCCACTCCTCGCGCGTCACCGGCAGCGAGACGTGCTGGGCGATGGCCGAGACCCCCGCGTCGGTGCGTCCGGCGCAGACGATCTCCACGGGCCGGCGGAGCAGGGTCTCGAGGGCGTGCGCGAGCTCGCCGGCCACGGTGCGCCGCCCCTCCTGGGCCGCGAAGCCCGAGAAGCCGGCGCCCCGGTACCCCACCTTGAGCACG
>CBCSOI010000308.1:0-2381 GCA_965141595.1 uncultured Atopobiaceae bacterium
TTCGTCGTGGGCGTTCCGGTCATGCGCCTCTCCGGCGACTACCTTGCCATCGTGACGCTGGCCTTCGGCGAGATCATCAAGAACATCGTCAACAACCTCTACGTGGGCCGCGACGGCGCCGGCCTGCACGTGTCGCTCACCTCGGTGTCCGACCTCGGCATGGACCACGGCGTCGTCATCATCAACGGCCCCCAGGGCGCCGTGGGCATCGACAAGCTGTCCACGTTCGCAGCCGGCTTCATCCTGGTGCTCGTCACGCTCTTCGTGGTGCTCAACCTCGTGCGCAGCCGCTCCGGCCGCGCCATCATGGCCGTGCGCGACAACCGCATCGCCGCCGAGTCCGTGGGCATCAACGTGACCAAGTACCGCCTCATGGCCTTCGTCGTGGCGGCCGCCCTGGCCGGCATGGCGGGCACGCTCTACGCCATGAACTTCTCGAGCGTCGTCGCTGGGCGGTTCGACTACAACACGTCCATCCTCATCCTGGTGTACGTGGTGCTCGGCGGCATCGGCAACGTCCGCGGCTCCATCATCGCTGCCGCCATCCTCACGATCCTGCCCGAGTTCCTGCGCTTCATGGCCGACTACCGCATGCTCATCTACGCCGTCGTGCTCATCTGCGTGATGGTGCTGCCCAACATCGGCGCCGTCCAGCGCTTCATGGACGCCGTCAAACGCAAGGTCCCGTGGTTCTCCGACAAGGACGCCCTCGAGGACCCCGACATGGTCTCGACGGGAGGCGACAGCCGTGGCTGACACCGACAAGCGATCCAACAAGGACCTCGAGGCACGCGCCGCCCAGGGCTCGTACCGGGTCCAGGCCGCCCGGGCCAAGGGCGACGACGCGCCCGTCAAGGCGCCGCCCGCCCCCAGGAAGGGCACCCGCATGGTGCCGCTGCCCTCCGACGGCATCGTGCCCGAGCGCGACGTCCACGCCACGCCGGTGCTCGAGTGCCGCCACCTGGGCATCGACTTCGGCGGCCTCCACGCCGTGGAGGACTTCAACCTCATCGTGGGCAAGACCGAGATCGCCGGCCTCATCGGCCCCAACGGCGCCGGCAAGACCACGGTGTTCAACCTGCTCACCAAGGTCTACCAGCCCACCCGCGGCACCATCCTGCTCGACGGCCACGACACCGCCGGCATGAGCACCGCCCGGGTGAGCCAGATGGGCATCGCCCGCACGTTCCAGAACATCCGTCTGTTCTCGAGCCTCACGGTGGAGGAGAACGTCACCATCGGTCTCCACAACACCATCCGCTGCGGCATGTGGAGCGGCATCTTCCGCCTGCCGCGCTACTGGGTGAGCGAGAAGGAGTTCCACGACCGCTCCCTCGAGCTGCTCGACGTCTTCGGCATGGCCGACCTCGCCCACGTGCAGGCCGGCAACCTGCCCTACGGCGCCCAGCGCCGCCTCGAGATCGTGCGCGCCCTCGCCACGGGGCCCAAGCTGCTGCTCCTCGACGAACCGGCCGCGGGCATGAACCCGAGCGAGACCGCCGAGCTTATGGAGAACATCCGCAAGATCCGCGACCGGTTCCAGATCGCCGTCCTGCTCATCGAGCACGACATGGACCTGGTCATGGGTATCTGCGAGGGCATCGCCGTGCTCAACTTCGGCCGCATCATCGCCAAGGGCACCCCCGACCAGATCCAGGGCGACCCCCAGGTCATCGAGGCGTACCTCGGCACGTCCGCGAAGGAGGCGTAAGGCCATGGCACTGCTCAAGGTCTCCGACCTCAACGTGTATTACGGCAACATCCACGCCATCAAGGACGTCTCCTTCGAGGTCGACGAGGGTGAGATCGTGACGCTCATCGGCGCCAACGGCGCTGGCAAGACCACCACGCTCAACACCGTGGCCGGCCTGCTCACCCCGCGCTCCGGCACCGTCGAGTTCAAGGGCGAGGAGCTCTCCCGCATCCCGGCCCACCACACCGTGAGCCGCGGCATGGCCCTCTGCCCCGAGGGCAGGCGCGTGTTCCTCAACATGTCGGTGCGTGAGAACCTCGAGATGGGGGCCTTCACCCGCAGCGACGCCGAGGCCCGCGAGACCATCGAGAGCGTCTTCGAGCGCTTCCCCCGCCTCAAGGAGCGCGAGGGGCAGAGCGCCGGCACCCTGTCCGGCGGCGAGCAGCAGATGCTCGCCATGGGCCGGGCCATGATGAGCCGGCCCTCGCTGCTCATGCTCGACGAGCCGTCCATGGGCCTCGCCCCCATCCTCGTGGACGAGATCTTCGACATCATCGAGGACCTCCATGCCGCCGGCACCACCATCCTGCTGGTGGAGCAGAACGCGGCCAAGGCCCTCTCCATCGCCGACCGCGCCTATGTGCTCGAGACCGGCAAGGTGTCCATGGCCGGCGATGCCGCCGACCTC
>CBCSOI010000309.1:0-2380 GCA_965141595.1 uncultured Atopobiaceae bacterium
CAACGGTCCGTGCGCCGTGCCCGGGAGGGCCCGGCGGCGGCGAAGCCGTGCCGCTGGCAGTCGTCGTCCCCCTGCGCGCTGCGACGGGCGGCCCTCAGAGGGCCCGTAAGTCCGGGCCTCCGAACGCCATAACCGTCCTGTCTTGAGGAGGACCTCGTGCCCAGGGACCATACCCGCACCTACGTGCTGCAGACCATGGCAGGTCAGGAGCGAAAGCTCAAGGAGGCCGTGGAACGCGGCGTGAGCGGGGTGGGGGAGTGCTACATCCCCGAGCGCGAGGTGGCCGAGAAGCGCGACGGCCAATGGGTGAGGGCCGTGAAGCGGCTGCTGCCCGGCTACGTGTTCGTGCGGACGGACGACCCGGACGCCCTCGCGGCCGGGCTCCGCGGGCTCCCCGGCTTCTCGAGGCTCCTGGGAGTCTCAGGTGAGCGGTTCATGGCGCTGACGCCGGGCGAGGAGGCCTGGCTGGGGGCGCTGGCAAACCCGGAGACCCATGTGGTGGAGCTGAGCCAGGGCGTCATCGAGGGGGACCGTGTGCGTGTGAGTGCAGGGCCGTTGATGGGTTACGAGAGCGCGATCAAGAGGATAGATCGCCACAAGCGGGCGGCTTGGATCGAGGTGTCCCTCATGGGGCGCACCAAGCTGGTGAAGGTTGGGCTGGAGATTGTCAGAAAGCAGAGTTGACCGGAAGCTGCCTAAGACCGGCGGGACCGCGGTGCCCGTGTCGGTGGTGGTGGACGTCAACACCCTCGATGGCGAGTGGTCGCAGGCGCTGTACCCTGACGAGGGGGCTCAGGCGGCGGCCCAGCGGCTCTATCGCCGGTACGGGTATCGCTTTGTGAAGCGCAGCTTTGACATCGTGTTCTCCCTGCTGGTCTTCATTCTCTTCTGGTGGCTCTTCCTCATCACGGCCATCGCCATATGCATCGACTCTCCCGGTCCCGCGATCTTCAGGCAGGTACGGGTGGGCAAGGACGGAAAGCTCTTTCGCATGTGGAAGTTCCGGTCCATGTACCTGGACGCCGAGGACCGCTTGGACGAGCTCCAAGAGCTCAACGAGAAGGACGGCCCGGTGTTCAAGATCAAGGACGACCCTCGCATCACGCGGGTGGGCAAGTGGATCCGCAAGCTCTCTATCGACGAGTTCCCGCAGTTTGTGAACGTGCTGCGCGGCGACATGTCCATCGTGGGGCCGCGCCCGGCGCTTCCCCGCGAGGTAGAGCAGTACACCGAGCGCCAACGGCAGCGGCTGTTGTGCCCCCAGGGGATCACCTGCTACTGGCAGACGCGCCGCAACCGCGACGACATCTCGTTTGACGAGTGGGTGGACCTGGACCTGCTCTACCTGGAGCAGTGCTCGGTGAAAGCGGATGTCAAGTTGATTATTCAAACCGTGGGCGTGGCGCTCACGGCACAGGGAAATTAGCTATGCGAATCGCGATGATCGGGCAAAAAAGGACGGGGTCTCGTGAAGGCGGCGTTGAGGTCGTAGTGACCGAGCTCGCCACGAGGATGGTGGCACTCGGTCATGAAGTGACCTGTTATGACCGTTCGGGTACCGATGTAAACGGGAATGCGGCCCCGAGCGAGCCCTACACCTACCAGGGTGTGCGCGTCGTGCCGGTGAAGACGGTTGACGTGAAGGGTTTAGCTGCTTTTACCTCGGCCTATTCAGCCACGAGCGCAGCGCTCAAGGACGGACCAGATGTAATCCACTATCACGCCGAAGGGCCATGTAACGCGTTGCCGGTTGCGGCGCGTGCAGGCATCTGCACGGTGGCGACCATCCACGGGCTCGACTGGCAGCGCGCCAAGTGGGGTGGGCTTGCGAGTCACGTCATCAAACGAGGTGAGGCGAGGGCCGCTCGGAAAGCAAGCTCTTTAATAGTCCTGTCCAAGCCCGTGCAGACTTACTTCCGCGATGAATACGGCCGTGATGTCGAGCTCGTCCCCAATGGAGTAGACATTCCTGAGCAAAAGCCGGCCGATCTCATAACGAAAATCTGGGGTCTAAAAAAGGACTCTTATGTGCTCTTCCTTGGCAGAGTCGTACCCGAGAAGCGCCCTGAGCTCTTAGTGGAGGCGTTCCGAAGCCGTGAGACCGATAAACGCCTGGTAATCGTCGGGGGCTCGTCCGACACATCCACGTATTTCGGGCAGGTGAGTGAGGCGACGGCGCGCGATTCCCGTGTGGTCATGGCCGGATTCGTGGAAGGACCGGCACTCGCTGAGCTCTACTCCAACGCTTTCTGCCACGTGTTGCCCTCTGACGTGGAGGGCATGCCTATGAGCCTACTCGAGGCCATGTCGTACGGCTGCTGCTGCATAACGAGCGACTTGCCCGAGTGCGCCGATGTGACGGGCCCTGCGGGCCTAGTCT
>CBCSOI010000310.1:0-2377 GCA_965141595.1 uncultured Atopobiaceae bacterium
AGCAGTCCGCCCATGGGGACGCCCAGGACTTCGGCGATGTGCTGTCACTTGGCCATGAAGAGGAAGTACAGGCGGTCGTGGAGCCTGCCGTACAGCGTCTCGAAGTTGCCCTGCCCCTTGGAGACCACGAGGTCCGCCGTCTCCACCAGGTGCAGGAACTCCGGCGAGAGCGAGCCGTCGAGCAGCGTTCCCGCGCCGTAGTCGGCGTCGCCGTTGGTCATGAGGTCGGCCACCTCGTCCATGCCGGCCGCCAGGGCCTCGTCCATGGTGAGGTCGTTGAGGATGACGTTGTTGCGCACCACGTAGACCATGCGAGCCGACGGGTTGAGGGAGTGCAGCGTCTCGATGAGGATGCGGTCGAGGGCCGACTCCCCGCAGTTGTCGGCGAGGAAGACGATGGTGCGGGCCGTGGCGGCCCGCTCGATGAGCGAGGCGGAGTCGTCGCGCGCAAAGGCGATCGACGGCACGGAGTCGAGCAGCTCGGCCACGCGGTCCTCGGTGAAGCCCATCGGCGTGCCCACGTCGATGAGGTTGCCGGCCACGGCGAACCGGATCGCGAGGGGCGCGGGGTCGTCAGCGGCGTCCACGGCGGAGCGGATGCGCGGGGCGAGCGAGGTGGTGAGCCGCTCGAAGGTGGCCTTGACCTCGGCATAGGGGTCGGGCCCCACGGCCTCGATGAGGTCCGCCCACACCTCGCTCATGGCGTAGGGGGCGCGGGAGATGTCGTCGTCGGAGGGGAAGTGGGCGATGAGCGTGAGGGCGCGGTCATGCAGGCGCCGGCAGCCCTCCTCGTCCACACCGGCGACCCCGGCGATCCTGGCGGCGTTGTCCGCCACACACTCTCGGCACCTGTCGTACACGGAGGCCCTCCCTCTCTCGGCGGCGGTCGCCGTCGATTCTACCGTGACGATGGGGGAGGGCCCGGTTTTCCACGGTTCTGGTATGCGGCTCTATGTCCCCTGCTTGATCTGCAGCTCGATCGAGGAGAGGAGGTCTTGCGGCTCGACACCGAGTGCGGACGCGTAGGTAAAGAATTCTGACGCGTGAAGGCTGCGCTCCCCCGATTCCAGCTTTGAGACAAACGACTGGGGCAGGGTGAGGCGCGAGGCCAGCTCCACCTGGGTGAGCCCGGACTCCTTGCGGGCCTGCCGGAGGCAGGCCCCTATGGCCCGGTTCTTCGCCGTATCCATGGGGCGAACGATAGGGTTTGTCGACGATTATCCCAATATAGGATACTCGTTCAGAACATAAAACTATTGCTATTCAGACCGGGGCGCACCTCGACCCTCCGATGGTCTTTTTCAGCCCCGTTTGAAGAAGTGCGGGAGCCGCGGTAGGCTTTTGCGATGCATCGACACCCGCAGAACCTCCCGGGCGCCACGGGGCGCCCGTCCCTTGAAAGGAAGCCCGCCATGGCCAACATGCTGCCGCGCGCCCTCGCGGTCCTCGGCGCCTCCGCCCTCATCGCCCTCGCCGGCTGCTCCGGCCAGCCCGCCTCTCAGGACACCGGCGATACGTCCGCCCAAGAGCAGGCCGAGGCCAAGACCGTGGCCGAGAAGGGCGACACCGTGAAGGTGAACTACCGCGGCACCCTCGACGACGGCTCGCAGTTCGACAGCTCCTACGACCGCGGCCAGCCCCTGGAGTTCACCGTGGGGTCGGGCCAGATGATCCCGGGCTTCGACGCCGCCGTGGAGGGCATGAAGGTGGGCGAGAAGAAGACCGTCCGCCTGGAGGCCGCCGACGCCTACGGCGAGCCCTCCGACGACATGGTCGCCACCTTCTCCAAGGACGAGGTGCCCGACTTCGACTCCCTCGAGGTGGGCGACACCGTGACGCTCTCCACCTCGGGCGGGTCCACCGTGGGCGCCAAGGTGACCGAGAAGACCGACGACTCGGTCACCGTGGACGCCAACCACGAGCTCGCCGGCAAGCCTCTCACCTTCGAGATCGAGCTCGTCGAGGTGGAGTAGTGGCCGAGCCCTACCGCTTTCCCGAGCGCCTGCGCGAGGGCACCATCCTCGCCAGGCCCAACCGCTTCATCATGGACGTGGACATCGACGGCGAGACCGTGCGGTGCCACTGCCCCGTGGTGAGCCGCATCGGCGACATCGACACCGCGGGGCTTCCCTGCCTGGTCTCGGACTCCCACAATCCCCGGCGCAAGCTCCCGCTCACCGTGGAGGCCCTCTCGCTCACGGCCCCGGGCGACCCTGGCCGCCGCTGGGTGGGCCTCAACCAGAACGCCTCCAACCGCTACGTGGAGCACTTCCTGCGGCAGGGGGCCGTGCCGGGCATCGTCGACGAGCCGGTGCCCGTGCGCCGCGAGGTGCCGCTCGGGTCGTCGCGCCTGGACTTCCTCGTGGACGACTCCGTG
>CBCSOI010000311.1:0-2375 GCA_965141595.1 uncultured Atopobiaceae bacterium
GTCGACCCCGAACGCGCCCATGTCCACGTGCTGGCCGCTCTTGACCTCCACGAGCTGCTGGTTGGTGAGCTTGTGCTCGGCGAGCTTGCCCTCGACGAGGCCGAGGGTCATGCGGGAGGCGTAGATGGGGACCTTGCGGGTGAGGTCACGCAGGACGTAGGGCAGCGAGCCCGTGTGGTCCTCGTGGCCGTGGGTGATGAAGATGCCCCGGAGCTTGTGCTCGTTCTCCAGGACGTAGGTGTAGTCGGGCAGGACGAGGTCGATGCCGGGCTGGTCGTCGTCCGGGAACATGAGGCCGGCGTCGTCGAGGATCATGTCGTCCCCGTACTCGAAGACGGTCATGTTCTTGCCGATGCCGTCGAGACCGCCCAGGGGGATGATCTTGAGGGGCGGGTTCTTTTTCGCCATTGAGGGTGCGGTTCCTTTCGTCGTGGCGCCGTGGCGCCGTGTTATCCAACTATGTGACGGGGTCTCGAACCCCGCTGCTTCACTGTTCACGAAAGTCCAGTGTACCCGAGCCATGTGTGCGCAACCTGAAGGGACGGTTCCAGAGGGCTTCAGGTTCCATCGACGGACGGCCATACAAAAAAAGGCGCCGGCTCGATGCCGGCGCCCTCGATGCGGCAGTCCTGACCCGTGCGGGACCTAGTTCTCGTGGTGGCGGCGCAGCTTGCGGGCCGGTGCCTGCTCCTGCGCGTTGCCGTGGTCGCCCGGCTTGCGGGTGCGGGGCTTGGAGCCCTCCCTGCGGCGGCCGTTGGAGTGCCCCTTTGACTCCGACGCGGGGGCTTCGGGCTTGTCGAGGCGGTCGAGGCTGACCTTGCCCTTCTCGTCGACCTCGATGACCTTGACCTTGACCTCGTCGCCCACGTTGAGGACGTCCTCGACCTTCTCCACGCGGCCCTTGGCCACGCGGGAGATGTGGAGCAGGCCGTCCTTGCCCGGCAGGAGCTCCACGAAGGCGCCGAAGGGCTGGATGCCCACCACGCGGCCCACGTACTCCTCGCCCAGCTCGGGCACCTTGACGATGGCGCGGATACGCTCGGCGGCTTCCTCGCCGGCCCCGCCGACGCCCGCGATGAAGACGGTGCCGTCCTCCTGGATGTCGATGGTGGCGCCGGTGTCGTCCTGGATGCCGCGGATGACCTTGCCGCCGGAGCCGATGACGTCGCGGATCTTGTCCGTGGGGATGGTGAGGGAGATGATCTGGGGCGCCGTCTCCTTGGGCTGGGTGCGCGGCTCGGGGATGGCGTCGAGCATGGCGTCCAGGATGTGGGCGCGGCCCTCCTTGGCCTGACGCAGGGCCTGGGCGAGGATCTCGGGCGTGAGGCCCGTGGCCTTGTTGTCCATCTGCATGGCGGTGATGCCGCGCTCGGTGCCGGTCACCTTGAAGTCCATGTCGCCGAGGAAGTCCTCGAGCCCCTGGATGTCGGAGAGCACGACGGTCTTGCCGTTCTCCTGGATGAGGCCCATGGCGATGCCGGAGACGGGGCGCTTGAGCGGCACGCCGGCGTCCATGAGGGCGAGGGTGGAGCCGCAGGTCGACGCCATGGAGCTGGAGCCGTTGGACTCCATGACCTCGGAGACCACCCGGATGGTGTAGGGGAAGTCGTCCTCGCTGGGGATGACGGGGAGCAGGGCGCGCTCGGCCAGGTTGCCGTGGCCGATCTCGCGGCGCTTGGGGGCGCCCATGCGGCCGGTCTCGCCGGTGCAGAACGGAGGGAAGTTGTAGTGGTGGATGTAGCGCTTGCCGTCGACGGGCTCGATGGTGTCGAGGCGCTGCCACTCGTTGAGCATGCCGAGGGTACAGACGGAGAGCACCTGGGTCTGGCCGCGCTGGAAGAGGCCGGAGCCGTGGACCAAGGGCAGGTAGTCGGGCTTCACCATGAGCGGGCGGATCTCGGTGGCGGTGCGGCCGTCGACGCGCTCGCCGGTCTCGACGACCATCTCGCGCATGGCGTGCTTCTCGAGGCCCTTGAGCTCGACGTTGATGGCGCGGTGCCAGGCGTCGCGCTCCTCCTCGGTGAACTCCCCCTTGACGAGGTCCTTGAGGGCGGCCACCTTGGCCATGCGGGACTGCTTGTCGGCGTCCTTGAGGGCGGCCTCCATCTCGCCGTAGTGGGCGAAGACGCGGTCGTGGACCTCGGTGTTGGGCTCGTCGAGCTCGTAGCTCTTGGGCTCGATGGGGCCGTTGGCCTCCACCCAGGCGTCGATGAAGGCCTGCTGCTCGGCGCAGAACGCGGCGATGGCCTCCTGGCCGAACGCCATGGCGTCGAGCATGTCCTCCTCGGAGACCTCGTCACCCGAGGCCTCGAGCATGGAGATGAAGGTGGAGGTGCCGGCGAGCTCGAGGTCGAGGTCGGAGCCGTCGCGCTCCT
>CBCSOI010000312.1:0-2372 GCA_965141595.1 uncultured Atopobiaceae bacterium
CAAGTATCGCCTGCACGACCTGCTGCTTCTGCTCGGGCGTGAGCCGCGAGAGGATCTCCTCCGGCGTGATGCCGCCGAGCACCATCTCGCGGATGCGCTCCTGGAGCTCGTCGGCGGAGACGTCGCCCGAGAGGAGCGCCTCCACGATGGCACGCTGCTCCGGGCTCAGCTTGGAGAGGTCCACCGTGACGGTGTCCCCGCCGGCCGCAGGCGTGTCACCCGTGCCGGCGTCCCCGGTAGCGTCGCCGCCGGCATCCGCCGCGCCGTCCCCAGGCGTCGCCTCGGCGTCCACGAGGCGCAGCGTCACGGTCTCGGGCGCGCGCCAGACACCGGCCGCGACCACAGCCCCGCCGCGCCAGACGCCGTCGGCGGCCTCGGCTCCCCCGGCAAAGCCGGTGCGCGAGAACATCGAGGTCATGGTGCTCATGGCCGCGTCCATGCCGGCAGCCGCGGAGTCTCCGTCGTCCTCGAACGCCTCGCCGGTGAGCACGTTCCTCCCAGGGTCGGCCAGCTGCGCCTTCACTACGGGCTGCTCGGCCGCCACGGCCATGAGCCTTCGGGTGAGAGCCTCCGTGTAGACCACGCCGCCGGTGACCGGGGCGCCGTCCTTGGCCTGCAGCACGCCCACGACCTCCACGGGCACGCCGTCGGCCATCCGGGACGCCACGTACGAGGCGTCGTCGCCCTTGTCCACATAGACGCCGTCCTGCTCCTGGTAGAGCT
The DNA here is from genome assembly GCA_965141595.1 of uncultured Atopobiaceae bacterium. GTDB lineage: Bacteria > Actinomycetota > Coriobacteriia > Coriobacteriales > Atopobiaceae > Granulimonas. Next base: position 724 of record CBCSOI010000312.1, read on the forward strand.
GCGAGGGCGAGAGCACGGTGTAGGTGGAGCCGATGGCGTCGTCGAAGGCCACGGTGTGCACCGGGTCGTCGACCTCCTCGCCCTTCTCCACGGCAGAGACCAGGTCGTCCATGGAGTCCTCGTCGAGCAGGCCGAGGGTGTAGAGCACGAAGTCGCTCACGCGACCGCTCTCGTCCACCACGAGGGCCACCTCGCCCTCCCCCTCGGGCCAGCGGCCCGACCTCAGGTCGTACTGGCCCTCGCGGAGCGACCCGTCGTCCACGAGCTGGCTCCACTGCGAGGAGGTCGTGGCACTGGACGACATCATGGACTGCGCCATGCTGTTGGCGCCGTCGATCAGCGTGCGCGGCGACACCTGACTCACGCCGCCACCCTCGTCCTCGCGCCACACCTGGGGCGACACCTCGTAGTCGTAGGAGACGGCGGTGACGTAGGGGTCGATCTCGGAGCGGTGCCCCTCGATATAGGTGCGGAACGCGCCGAGGTTGTTGGTCTTCACCAGCGTGTCGATCTGCTCCACGGTCTTGGCGACGACGTTGTTGGAGACGATGGAGTCCTCCTGGCCGCCGCTGCCGTCCCCCGAGCCGTGCCCCGTGATCTCCATGCGCTCGTTGATGGAGTCCTCGCTCATGGCCCCCATCATGTCCACCGTCTGGCGGCTGATGGTGATGGGGTAGGCGCCCATGGTGTCAGACTCGATGCTGGCGATGTAGTCGTTCATGCCGTTGGAGAGCGACAGGATGAGCGCGATGCCGATGATGCCGATGGCGCCGGCGAACGCCGTGAGGATGGTGCGCCCCTTCTTGGTGCGCAGGTTGTTGGCCGAGAGGGCCAGGGCCGTGAGGAACGGCAGGTGCGTGTGGCGGGGCGTGGGGTCCACGGGCTCGGCTGCGAGCTCGGCGGCCGTGGGCGGGTTGGAGTCTGAGACCACCTGGCCGTCGGAGAGGCGCACGATGCGGGTGGCGTAGTCCTCGGCGAGCTCGGGGTTGTGGGTGACCATGACCACGAGGCGGTCGCGGGAGATCTCCTCGAGCAGGTCCATGATCTGCACCGACGTCTTGGAGTCGAGGGCGCCTGTGGGCTCGTCGGCCAGAATGATGTCGGGGTCGTTGACGATGGCGCGGGCGATGGCCACGCGCTGCATCTGGCCGCCGCTCATCATGGCCGGCTTCTTGGTGAGCTGGTCGCCCAGCCCCACCCGCTCCAGGGCCTCGGTGGCGCGGCGGGTGCGTTCGGCCGAGGAGACGCCGTCGAGCGTGAGGGCCAGCTCGACGTTTGCGAGCACCGTTTGGTGTGGGATCAGGTTGTAGCTCTGGAACACGAAGCCCACGGAATGGTTGCGGTAGGCGTCCCAGTCGGCATCGGAGTAGCCCTTGGTGGAGCGGCCGTTCACGAGCAGGTCGCCCGAGGTGTACTGGTCGAGACCGCCCACGATGTTGAGGAGCGTGGTCTTGCCGCAGCCCGATTGGCCGAGGACGGCCACGAACTCGCTCGTGCGGAACGCCAGCGACACGCCGCGAAGGGCCTCCACCTCGCCGTCCCCCACAGGGTAGGTTTTGACGACGTCTCTGAGCTCCAGCATGGGGTCCTCCCGTAGCAAAAAGAAACCCCCGGTTCCCGACCGACGTCAGAACCGGGGAAAATACTTT
>CBCSOI010000313.1:0-2361 GCA_965141595.1 uncultured Atopobiaceae bacterium
CGCGGCCCCGGCTCGTTCACGGGCGTGCGCATCGGCATCGCCACGGCCAAGGGCCTGGGCTGCGGTCTCGACCGCCCCGTGCTCGGCGCCTCCACCCTGGACGCCGTCGCCTGGCGCGCCTGGGGCGCCGGTGTGCGCGGCCTCGTGGGCGTGGTGGGCGACGCCATGCGGCGCGAGGTCTACCCGGGGCTCTACGGGGTGGACGATGAGGGCCCCAAGCGGCTCTTCTCGGTGGAGACCGTCATGAAGGCACCGGCCGCCGCCGCGGCGTGGGCCGACCGCGCGGACGGCGCCGACATCCAGCTCACCGGCGACGGCCTCAAGAAGTACCGCGGGCTGTTCGCCGAGGCGGGCCTCACCGCAGTGCTGCCCGAGGACCTCTGGCACCCCACGGGGGAGTCGCTGCTCCTCTCGGCCGCGGCCGACCCTGCCCTCTGGGAGGGCGAGGGGCATCCGGCCCTCGTGCTGCCGGTGTACACGCGCCTCTCGGATGCCGAGGAGAACGAGCTCAAGCGCCTGGGCCTCTCCGAGCCCGCCACCGTGGCCACCACCGTCTGCGACGACGCCCTGGCCGGCCGGCACCTCCAGCTACGCCCCATGGGCGTGAACGACGTGCCCCAGGTGGCGCTGCTCGAGGACGCCGCGTTCGCCGGCACCGAGCACACGCCGTGGAGCGAGGCCATGTTCTCCCAGGAGCTGGGGGCAGAGGGCCGCACCTGGTGGGTGGCCCACGACCAGGGCGAGGTGGTGGGCTTCGCGGGCGCCCAGATGGCCGGCGACGACCTCGAGGTGCTCGACGTCTGCGTGAGCCCGGCCCGGCGCCGCGAGGGCATCGGCCGCAGGCTCCTGGCCCGCGTGGCCTACGACGGCCAGATGCTCGGCGCCCGCACGGCGTCCCTCGAGGTCTTCGAGGACAACGGGGCGGCCCGCTCGCTGTACGGCTCCGTGGGCTTCTCCGAGGCCGGCCGTCGCCCCGACTACTACGGCAGCGGGAAGGCCGCCCTCATCCTCACGGCCGCGCTGCCCCTCTCCATCGCCGCCGACGACAACCTGCCCGACCCGACGGCCGCCGTGGAGCCCTGGCCCATGGCTGACCCCGACCGCACGGCCGAGGCCGCCGCGGCCATCGAGGCGGCGAGACCGCTGGTGCTGTCCATCGAGAGCTCCTGCGACGAGACCGCCATGGCCGTCATCGACGGCACGGGCGAGGTCGTGGCCAACGTCGTGGCCACCCAGATCGACTTCCACGCGCGCTTCGGTGGCGTGGTGCCCGAGATCGCCAGCCGCAAGCACACCGAGGCCGTGGTGGGCGTCTTCGAGGAGGCCATGGCCCAGGCGGGCGAGCACTTCGGCTGCGGGACGCTTCTGGCCTCCGACCTCGACTGCGTGGGCGTCACCCAGGGCCCCGGCCTCGTGGGCGCCCTCGTGGTGGGCATCGCCTTCGCCAAGGGCCTCGCCGCGGCCGCGGACCTCGCCCTCGTGGGCGTGAACCACCTGGAGGGCCACCTCTACGCCAACCTGTTCGAGACCCCCGACATCGAGCCGCCCTTCGTGGCGAGCCTCGTCTCGGGCGGCCACACCATGCTCGTGCACGTGCGCGACTGGGGCGACTACGAGGTGCTGGGCGAGACCATCGACGACGCCGTGGGCGAGGCCTTCGACAAGGTGGCCAAGGCTCTGGGCCTGGGCTACCCCGGCGGCCCCGTGATCAGCCGCCTCGCCGAGCAGGGGAACCCCAGGGCCGTGGCGTTCCCGCGCGCCATGCTCCACAGCCACGACTACCGGTTCTCGCTCTCGGGCCTCAAGACCGCCGTCATCACCTACATCGAGGCCGAGAACGCCGCCGGGCGCGCCATCGACCTGCCCGACCTCGCCGCGAGCTTCCAGGCCGCCGTCATCGACGTGCAGGTGGCCAAGGCCCTCACGGCCGTGGAGGAGTGCGATGTCGACGACTTCTGCGTGGGCGGCGGCGTCGCGGCCAACCCCGCCCTGCGCGCGGCCTACCGCGAGCGCCTGGGCGAGCGGGGCGTGCGGGTCACCGTTCCGCCGATGAGCGCCTGCACCGACAACGCGGCCATGATCGCCCTCGTGGCCCTGCGCGACTACCGCGCCGGCCGACTGGCCCAGCTGTCGATGGACGGGGACCCCAACATGTCGCTGTAGGGGCTTTCGCCTCCCGTGTCCGGTGCCGTGCGTCACGGGGGCTCCGGCTCGGCCCCGGGGCACGCATCTGACGATTCGCGCCCGAGTCGAGAGGTCGCCCCTTTGATGCACAGCCTCGGACCGCCTGTGGCCCTCGGCTTCACCGGCTGGGTGGCTCTTTCAAATACTGAACCGCCGTCCCAATACCCGGACACTTTT
>CBCSOI010000314.1:0-2359 GCA_965141595.1 uncultured Atopobiaceae bacterium
CGACACCCTCACCAACATCTTCGAGGACCCCGAGCGCCCCTTCGTCGCCATCGTCGGCGGCTCGAAGGTGTCCTCCAAGATCGGCGTGCTCGACCACCTGCTCGACTCCGTCGACACCCTGATCATCGGCGGCGGCATGGCCTACACCTTCTTCCTCGCCAAGGGCTACACAGTGGGCACCTCCCTGCAGGAGCCCGACTGGGTGGACCGCGCCCGCGAGATGATGGAGAAGGCCGAGAAGAACGGCGTCAAGCTGCTCCTCCCCGTGGACAACGTGGTCGCCGACCACTTCGGCCCCGACGCCGTGGGCGTCGTCGTCAAGTCCGACTCCATCCCCGACGACATGATGGGCATGGACATCGGCCCCGAGACCGCCCAGCTCTACGCCGACGCCATCGCCGGCGCGAAGACCGTCTTCTGGAACGGCCCCATGGGCGTCTTCGAGTTCGACCAGTTCTCCGACGGCACCAAGGCCGTGGCCGAGGCCGTGGCCGCCAACGAGGACTGCACCTCGATCATCGGCGGCGGTGACTCCGTCGCGGCTGTCAACAAGTTCGACCTTGCCGACAAGATGAGCTGGATCTCCACCGGCGGCGGTGCCTCCATGGAGCTCGTCGAGGGCAAGGCCCTTCCCGGAGTGGAGGCCCTTCTCGATGCCTAACAACACGCGCACCCGCCTCATCGCGGGCAACTGGAAGATGAACAAGAACTACACCGAGGGCGTGCAGCTGGCCCAGGACCTGGCCAACGAGCTCGGCCACGACACCCACGGCGTCGAGGTCGTCGTCTGCCCGCCGGCCACCGACCTCAAGGGCGTCTCCGGCGTCATCGAGTTCGACCGCGCCCCGTTCGGCCTCGGCGCCCAGAACGTCTACTGGGAGGCCTCCGGCGCCTACACCGGCGAGCTCTCCTGCGACATGATCAAGAGCGTCGGCTGCACACACTGCATAGTGGGCCACTCCGAGCGCCTCGACTACTTCGGCGAGACCGACGGCGACATCAACCTCAAGGTCAAGGCGCTGCTGGCCGCGGGCATCGTGCCCATCTCCTGCTGCGGCGAGTCCCTCGAGGTCCGCGAGGCCGGCAACCAGGTCGACTTCGTCGTGAGCCAGATCCGCGCCGACTTCGACGGCGTCGAGCTCGAGAGCGGCGACCAGCTTGTCGTCGCCTACGAGCCCATCTGGGCCATCGGCACCGGCAAGACCGCCACGCCCGAGGACGCCCAGGAGGTCTGCGGCGCCATCCGCGCCGCCCTCGTCGACATCTTCGGCGCCGACATCGCCTCCCAGATCCGCGTGCTCTACGGCGGCTCCGCCAAGCCCGGCAACGTGGCCGGCTTCCTCGCCGAGGAGGACGTCGACGGCGCCCTCGTGGGCGGCGCCTCGCTCGTCGCGACCGACTTCGCCGCCATGGTCGAGAGGGCTGCTGAGTAATGAGTTTCAACAAGGGAAAGAAACCCGCCCTCCTCGTCATCATGGACGGCTTCGGCCTCGCGCCCACCGGCCCTGAGAACGCCGTGAGCCAGGCCAAGCTGCCCTACATCCAGTCGCTCCTCGCCACCTACCCCCACACCACCCTGGGGGCCTCTGGCGAGGACGTGGGGCTGCCCGACGGCCAGATGGGCAACTCCGAGGTGGGCCACCTCAACATCGGCGCCGGCCGCATCGTCTTCCAGGAGCTCTCCCGCATCAACAACGCGGTGCGCGACGGCTCCATCGTGGAGAACCCGGTGCTCGCCGACGCCATGGACGCCGTGAAGGAGAAGGGCTCCGTGCTGCATGTCATGGGCCTCGTCTCCGACGGCGGCGTGCACTCATCCATGGAGCACGCCGAGGCCATCGTGTCCATGGCCGCCAAGCGCGGCGTGGAGCGCGTGCGCATCGACGCCTTCACCGACGGACGCGACGTCGACCCCCAGTCCGGGGCCGGCTTCATGGAGTCTCTCCAGGCGTTCTGCGCCAAGGTCTCCGAGGCCACCGGTGCCGACGTGAAGATCGCCACGGTCTCCGGCCGCTACTGGGGCATGGACCGCGACAACCGCTGGGAGCGCGTCGAGCGCGCCTACGACGCCATCGTGGGCGCCGAGGGTGTCGAGGTGGCCAGTGCCGCCGAGGGCCTGCGCGCGTTCTACGAGAAGGACCCGCGCGGCGACGAGTTCGCCGACCCCATGGTGGTCGATGGTGCCGCGCTCGGCACCCATGACGGCGACGCGTTCATCTTCTTCAACTTCCGCCCGGACCGCGCGCGCGAGATGACCCGCGCGCTCACCGACCCCGCCTTCGACGGCTTCGAGCGCCGCTCGGTGCCCGAGCTCTCGTGCTTCGTCACCATGACCGAGTACGACCCCGAGTTCGATGTC
>CBCSOI010000315.1:0-2358 GCA_965141595.1 uncultured Atopobiaceae bacterium
CTGGCTGCCACAGTCAGGGCCGTCGCGACGTCGGCCGCCACGGTGGCGGGGTCCCACTGGTGCGAGGAGTTCGCCTGGGAGGCGGGGTCGTGCACCGTGACGGCGCCGCCGTCCCCCGGGGCCACGAGCACCCAGTGCGGCGTGGCGCCGAGCGCGCCGCCACCGGTCTGGACCAGCATGTAGGTGCCGTCGCCGAGGGCCTTCGCGAGCGCGTCGCCCATGGCGGCGGCGTCCGGCGCGGCGGCCTGGCCGGCGGTTCCGTCACCCTCGGCGGGGGAGCCCTGGTTCCCGGCCCCCTGCCCGGACGCGGCGGCTCCGGCGAGGTCGAGCGCCGTCACGGCGAGGCCGAGGTCGCCGCCCTTCTCCGTGAAGAACGAGGCGTCGGTGCCCGAGTCGCCGGAGGCCTTGCCAGCGTCCGAGGCCGCCTTGGCGATGGTCGCCGGGGTCTGGTCGGCGTTCCCCAAGAGGGCGATGCGGGCCATGGCGCAGGCGATGGGGCCCGAGCCCGTCACGGCGAGCGGGGAGCCGCCATAGTCGAGGTAGCCCCAGCGGGCGTCCCAGCCGAAGAGCGCGGGGACCTCCCCCTTGGTCACGGCGTCGTCGTAGGGCTGCGCGGTCTCGTGGTCGGACGACGTCCAGCCGTAGACGAAGCCCACGGCGTCGGGCTCCGCCAAGGCGAGCCGGACGAGGGGCTCGGGGTACTCGGTGCCCCGCTCCGCGATCTCGGCCAGCTGGGAGTCGCGGGAGAGGGCCTGCTTGAGGGAGTTCTGGAGGTCGTCGGGCAGGTCCAGGGACACGGCGGGGCCCTGGTCCTGCGTGGGTGCCGAAGACACGCACGAGACCACCGAGGAGACGATGAGCACCACCGCCACGAGGGCGACGGCCACGACGACGATGAGGCGCGGGTCGAGCGCGCCCAGCCTCCCGCGGCGCCCGGCGAAGTTGATGGGGTGGCGCTGCAGCTGGTAGCCGCCCGCGTTGCGGCGGCGCTGGGCCGGGGTCTGGTAGCCGCGGCCGTGGAGCTGCGGCGGCTGGGCGGGGGCGCGTCTCCGCGAGGAGGACCGGCTGCCGTGGCTGGAGCGGCGCCTAGACCCGTTTCCCAGGGGCGGACGCCCGTTTCCCATCTGCGAACCCTCGTTCACGGCGCCTCCCGTACCATCGTTGGAATCCTGTCCCTCGGGTAACCAATCATAAACCCTACCTGCTGGCACACGGTCTCGCAGGGACCGTTCAACAGCGTTGATAAGCCCGCCCGCCGACGCTTTCCTACCGTCTGCCGGACGCGTTTTGTTACGAAGACGCTAATTGAGGGGAAATACTGCCTTTAAACGGCCCGAACGGGGGCAAACTGCCTGCAAGCCGACGAGCTCGATCGAGCAACCCCGGTTCATGCGCCACGATGAATGGCGCACCGAGGAAACCAAGGCAAAGGTGATTTTTTTGGTCAAGGGACGCAACAACAGGCAGGATGCCATCCGCGAGATCGTGCGCGGCAAGAGCATTCGCACCCAGCGCGTCCTGGTCCAGGAGCTCGAGGACGCCGGCTACGCCTGCACCCAGGCCACGGTCTCCCGCGACATCGCCGACATGGGCCTGCGCAAGCTGCCCGAGGGCGTGTACGTCCTCGCCGAGGACCTCCACCTCCAGCGCATGGTCTCCGAGCTCGTCACCGATGTCAACCACTCCGGCAACCTCGTGCTCGTCAAGGCACAGCCCGGCACCGCGTCGGGCATCGCCGCGGCCATCGACGCCGCGGACCTCCCGGAGGCCGTGGGGACCCTCGCAGGCAACGATACCATCCTGGTGGTCGCCACCTCGCCCGAGAGCGCGGAGGCGTTCGAGGGCCACATCAACAAGCTCCGCAACTTCCGATGATGGCGGCCATCCGGTAGGCCTCGAGCCTCCGGGTGTCCGCGCCCCAGACCCTAGGCGGCGCCCGTCCGGCGCCCGCCTGGCCGCGCATACCCCGTCGAGGCGGCGGTTGCGCCCTGTCTTCAAGCAAAGACCAGTCCATACAACAGAGCAGCCCGGGTCGGCCCCTCCGTGCGGGGGACCGCCGCCTGCGGCACCCATCGTCAAGGAGTAGAGCCATGACCGCTACCGCCAACACCGCCACCGCCACCTCCGCCGCCCCCAAGGGCAAGGTCGTCCTCGCCTATTCCGGCGGTCTCGACACCTCCTGCCTCATCCCCTGGCTCCAAGACCAGGGCTACGAGGTCGTCACCGCCATCGCCGCCCTCGGCCAGCCCGGCTCCTCCGACATCGACGACATCGCCCAGAAGGCCGTGTCCCTCGGCGCCACCGCCTCCTACGCCATCGACATGCGCGAGGAGTTCTGCGAGGACGTCTGCGCCTGCG
>CBCSOI010000316.1:0-2355 GCA_965141595.1 uncultured Atopobiaceae bacterium
GTGCCGGGTCCACGTACCAGTAGCCGGAACCCAGGTACACGGCGTCGAAGGACGCACCCCCCGACGTGTCGACGCCGGCCTTCGCGAGGTCGAAGAGCAGGGTGCCGTCGGCGGAGAGGATGCAGGAGTAGCCGTCCTTGGCGGAGTCGGCCTCGGTGTAGGTGCCGTCGAGGACGTCCTCGGACCTGGCGTCCACGAAGACGGTCCCGTCGTAGGAGGGGGCGGCGTCGAGGAGGCCGGGGGTCGGCTCCACGACCCAGGAGCCCGCCCCCACGTCGTAGATGCCCCTGACGGTGCGCGAGGACCCCCCGTGGGGGTTGGCCTGGCTGCCCTCGACGAGCAGCAGGTCGTCACCCAGCAGCTTGTCGATGCTGCGGAACCCGAAGGAGATGTCGCCGGAGGAGAGGTCCTCGACGTTCACGACCGGCGAGCCGTCGAGGTTGTAGACGTTGCCCACGGTGTTGTCCCGGGTGGCGTAGTGGCCGGGGCCCACGAGCTCCACGGAGCCGTCGGTCGCCACGGTCCCCAGCGTCCTTCCGGTGGCGTCGACGACGCCCTTGGAATCGAAGTGGAAGCGCTCGCCGCCGAAGAAGCGCAGCGGGGAGTCGCTGAAGGTACCCTGGACGGTGCACCCGGGGGCGTCGCCCGCGGAGAAGACCTCCTTGCCGTCGCGGTCGATGACGACGGTGGCCGTGGCGCGGCCGCCGGTGCCGTTCTCGTAGACCACGGGGAGCATGGCCACACCGTCCACGAACGCCACGGTCTCGGTGCCGGCGGGCTGGTCGACCTCCACGGGCGTGCCGTGGGCCGAGAGGACCTCGTCGAGGTCGGCGACCTTCTCGCCCTTGCCGTCCACGAGCATCAGGTGCAACCGCTCGTCGTACTCGGTGTTCCACTCGTCGTCGTGCTCGGAGGACGTGCGGTACATGACCGCGCGGTCCTCGGTGAGGAGGCCGAGGTGGCGCCAGCCGTCGTCGCCCTCGGTGAGCTCGGTGAAGGCCTCCACGGGCTCACCGGAGACGGTGTAGACGCCGTCGAGGGTGAGGAAGGACGCGTCGGGGACGGCGAGCTCGGGCTCCTCGGGCTCGGGCGCCTCCACCGCGGCGGGCGGCTCGGGGGCGGGCTCGGCCTCGGCCTCGGGCTGAGCGGGCCGGCCGCACCCGCCGAGGGAGGCGGCCAGGGCGGCGCAGGCGAGAAGGGCGCCGGCGGCGCGACGCCCGGAGAGGGAAGGACGGTTCTTTTCAGCCATCGTGCTCCATTCCTTGAGATTACCTGAGAAAACGGTACCACAGGGTCGTTTTATGAACGGAGGCGAGGAAGGCTGCCCTCTAGGGCCGGGATGACGGGGCGCGCGGGACAGGCGGACACGGGACAGGGCCCCGCGCGCCTGTCCTGCACGCGGGGCCCTGCGGGTTCGCGGGCCTTGTCGGAGAGAGCGGCCCTAGGCCTGGTGACGGAGGTCGTAGAAGCGCTGCAGCACCGGCGTGGTGGCCTCGAGGGCCTCGGTGTCCGCGTAGAGCATGTGGCCGTTGCTGGACTCGTGCCACAGGACCTGCTTCGAGAGGTCCTCGGGCAGGTACATCTTGGCCATGTCGTGGATGACGTTCCAGTAGGGCGTGGCGCCGTCGTGACGGCCGCCGAGGAAGATCACGTGGCTCGTGGGGTTGCGGCGCAGGGCCGTCGCGATGTCGAAGGCCACGTTGGGCATGGGGGCGCTCCCCACGCCGGGCATGTCGTGGTTCCAGTTCCACGACTCGTTGACCTCGATGTTCAGGCCGCAGTAGTTGGGGTAGCCCTTGAAGCCCATGTCGCGCAGGAGCTTCTGGTAGACCTCGTTGTAGACCACCTGGATGGCGTCGTAGGAGGGGTCCTCCATCTGGAAGAAGCCCAGGTCGCCTTGGATGGGCTGGTAGACCTGCTCGGTGAAGCGGGTGTCGTAGCGGCCGTGGGAGAGGCCCTTGTCCTGGGAGAAGTGGGCGCGGAACTCGAAGAGGTCGATGCGCAGCTTGCGGGCCATGATGAAGTCCACCGGCAGGCCGATGAACCCGTGCATCTGCTCGGCGACCTCCTGCATCCTGTCCTGGGGCAGGTTGCCGGCGACGGTGAGGGCGTTGATGTAGGTGGTGTTGACGAAGTCCATGGCCCGGCCGAACCAGTCCTCGGGGTCCACGCCCTGACCGACGACGCCGGCGGACTGGGCGGTGGCGGCCATGACGGGGAACATGCCGGCGTAGTAGTCGTCGTTGCCCGGGAGCATCACGGCGTAGTCGAGGATGGAGGACTGCTCCACCACGCCGTCGACGCCCACGCCGCGCTCGACGAGCAGGCGGTAGACCACGGCGGCGCGGGTGGTGC
>CBCSOI010000317.1:0-2339 GCA_965141595.1 uncultured Atopobiaceae bacterium
CGTTCCTCGCCATCGACTGGCCCGACACCCTCTACCCGCTGGAGGCCCAAGTGGACCTCACGGAGGCCTACGCCAAGGCCCGCGACCTTCTGGAGTGGCGCCGGGAGCGCGGCGTGCTGGTGGAGGACGACGAGCCGAGCCTCTACGTCTACTCCATGGAGGAGGGAGGCCATCGGCAGACGGCCGTGGTGGGGTGCCTGCCGGTGGAGTCGTTCCTCGACGGCACCGTGCGGCGTCACGAGTCCACCCTGGAGGAGAAGGAGGACGCCCGCGCGGCGCACATCGACGCCTTGGGCGCCCAGACCGGCCCGGTGTTCCTGACCTTCGGCGACAGCGACGACGTGGCCCGCGCCGTGGCCGACGTGCAGGTCGGCGAGCCGCTCTACCGCTTCGAGGCCGACGGCGTGGCCCAGACCGTGTGGCGCGTGCCCGCCGACGGTCGTGGGCGCGCGCTGACGGAGGCCTTCTCGGGCGTGGGCGCGGCCTACGTGGCCGACGGGCACCACCGGGCGGCCTCGGCCGTGCGGGTGGCCCTGGCGCGCCGTGCCGCCGACCCGTCCCTGCCCGCGGACGCTCCCTGCAACCGGGTGCTCGTGGCGATGTTCCCCGCCGGGCAGCTCAAGGTGCTGCCGTACCACCGCATGGTGACCGGCGTGGACGAGGCCGGGCGCGAGGGGCTCGTTGCCGCTGTGGAGGCCGCGGGCTTCTCGGCGGCGCCGGCGGACGGCCCCGTGGCCCCTGCCGAGAAGGGCGCGTTCGGCATGTTCGACGGCGCGCACTGGTGGCTGCTCCGGGCGCCCGCGTCCAAGGGGGACGACCCGGTGGCGGCGCTGGACGTCTCGGCCCTGCAGGAGCGGGTGCTGGGGCCGGTGCTCTCTGTGGGGGACCCGCGCCGCGACCCGCGCCTGACCTACGTGGCCGGCACCGTGGGCCCGGAGGCGCTGGAGGCCGCCGCCCGCGAGGCCGGCGACGCCGTGGCGTTCACGGTGTACCCCACGGGCATCGACGAGCTCATGGCCGTGGCCGACGCCGGCGAGCTCATGCCGCCCAAGTCGACCTGGTTCACGCCCAAGCCGTTCTGCGGGCTCTTCGTGAGGAGGGTCTAGAAGCCTTGCCTCCCGGGAGTCCGGGTGTACGCATCGGCGGAGGCAGCTCGACCGGGGGATGGCTTAGGTGCGCTCCTCGAGGGCTGTGTCCCAACACTCGGACACTTTTGTCCCATCATCGGCTGTGCAACAGGCGAAGCGACACGTGTCGCCGACCCCTTCGTCACGCGGCCCGATTCCGCCTGTCAGGAGACGAGCATGGTCTCCGCGAGGCTCTCCTTGACGTCTTGGTAGGTCTTCTTCTGCTCGTCGTTCAGGATGTCCTGGTTGCGCTTCCATTTGCGCATCAGGTCGGAGATGGCGTGGGTCTCGTCCATGTACTTCTTCGATGCGTCGTCGTCCAGGGTCCCGTTCAGGAACGCCTTGCCGGTCTCCCGGTTGGCCTCGGCCCATTCCCGGATGGTCGCCATGTCGGTGTCGAAGTCCGCGATGTCGGCCTTCTCGACGGGCTTCCCGTCGCAGACGGTGATGCCCGGCATGCCGGAGACGGTCCTGAACACGCCGCCTGCGGTGTCGTCGTAGTAGTAGTCGTGGACGGACTGGAGGTCGTCCAGGTCCCGGCACTCGTAGGTCACGCGCAGCAGGCCGTCGTCGTCCACATCCACCGTGAGGATGGACGGGTCGACCCCGTCCTCCTCGACGAGGATGTCCCTGACCCTGTCGAGGTACTGCTGCACGACCTCGGGGTCGCTGTTCACGAGGTCCGTCTTGGTGGGGGTGCGCTGCACCAGCTGCACCCTCGTGAAGGGCTCGTCGTCGGAGGTGCCGAAGATGGCGATGTCCTCCCGGTCGCCGTCCTCCCCCTCCCAGGTGCAGGTGTGGAGCGGGGTCTCGTCCCCGTCCGGGGCCTGCCACTGCCCTTGTGCCCCGTCGGCGTCGGGGGCCGGGGCCGAGGGGTCGGTATCGGTGGCCCCGAGGCCGGCGGCACCTTGGTCCGGTGCGGCGGCCCGGGGGATGGGGATCGCGGAGCATCCCGCAAGGGGCAGGGCGAGCAGCAGGACGGGCAGCAGGGCGGTCAGCGGTCGCTTCATGGCTTCCTCCTCAGGCTCTCTGGATCGGCGGGGCCGGGGACCGCGTTGCGCCCGCCCCGCTCGCAGGGGGCAACCCATGCAGATCAGGGGTTGCTTGGTTGGACAGCCTATCAAGTGAGGAAATTCCCTCAAGACCATGGAGGGAAAAAATCCATCCCTGCAACGGGATGGAAAAGAATCGGGGGAATATGCAGCTCAGAGC
>CBCSOI010000318.1:0-2336 GCA_965141595.1 uncultured Atopobiaceae bacterium
GAGCACGACATGCCCAACATCGACGACATTCTCGTGGGCACCACCGCCTGCGTGTTCTACGCCGTCGACCCTGTGGAGGCCGCCAAGGCCATCAAGGACACTTCCAAGGAGCTCAACAAGATCGAGTTCCTCGGCGGTATCTCCGACGGTCAGGCCATCGACGCCGCCCAGGCGCTCGCCATCGCCGACCTCCCCAGCCGCGAGGAGCTGCTCGCCCGTCTGGCCGCGGCCGTGTCCGCGCCCCTCACCGGGTTCGTGCGCGTCCTCAACGGGCCCGTCCAGGGTCTCGCCACCGCGCTCACCCAGATCGCCGAGCAGAAGGAGGGCCAGGCCGCTGCCTAGGCGCTCCCGCACCACCGTCGTTTTTAAGTCCGGGGCCAGAGCGCCCCGCCTATGAAGAAGGAGAACAGCCATGGCTGTCACCAAGGATGAGATCATCGAGGCCATCAAGGCCATGCCCGCCCTCGAGCTCTCCGAGCTCGTCAAGGAGCTCGAGGACACCTTCGGCGTGTCCGCCGCCGCCCCCGTCATGATGGGCGCCATGCCCGCCGCCGGTGGCGCCGCCGAGCCCGCCGAGGAGAAGACCGAGTTCGACGTCGTGCTCGAGGGCTTCGGCGACAACAAGATCGCCGTCATCAAGGAGGTCCGCGCCCTCACCAAGCTCGGCCTGAAGGAGGCCAAGGAGCTCGTCGAGGGTGCCCCCAAGCCCATCCTCGAGGGTGTCAAGAAGGACGAGGCCGAGGCCGCCAAGGAGCAGCTCGAGAAGGCCGGCGCCGCCGTCACCATCAAGTAGCTTCGGTTCCCACCGGACCTTCGAGGGGCCCCGCTCATGCGAGCGGGGCCCCTTTTTCTTCGGTGACGCGCGCTCGGGGCCGCCGACCGGTCGAAGGGCGTACCTGCGTCACAGAGCCTTCACATCTGCCCGCGGGCGGAGAAAGGCATCCCTGCAGGACGCCGGGGTAAAACCGGATAGTTTATCCGAGCCCCCGGTAAAGTCAATACTTTTCATTGACGGGCCCGTCGTTCTTGGCTAGATTACTAGCTTGCGACAATTGCCGCTGTATGCCGTTATAAGGAGGAAATGCCCGGTGCGTACCGCAAACTCTTCCGTCACCTCCACCGACGTCACGGGCCGCGTGAGCTTCAGCAAGATCGCCCCTGCGATGGAGCTGCCCAACCTCATCACCATTCAAAAGGAGTCGTTCGAGCGGTTCATGGGGGAGGGCCTTGCGAACGCTTTCGCCGAGAGCTCTCCCATCGAGAACAACGCCGGCACCATGGAGATCACCTTCGGTGACCACGAGTTCGGCGACCCCGCCCACACCGTGGCCGAGTGCCGCGCCAAGGACATCACGTACCAGGCCCCGCTCCTGGTCGAGGTCCGCTTCACCAACAAGGAGACGGGCGAGATCAAGGAGCAGCTCGTGTTCATGGGCGATTTCCCGCTCATGACCGACCGCGGAACCTTCATCATCAACGGCACCGAGCGTATCGTCGTCTCCCAGCTCGTGCGCTCCCCGGGCGTCTACTTCTCCAAGGAGCTCGACAGCAACGTCGAGGTCTTCAAGGTGCAGTTCATCCCGGCCCGCGGCGCATGGCTCGAGTTCGAGGTCGACAAGCGCGGCAAGCTCGTGGTGTCCATCGACCGCAAGCGTCGCCAGAACGCCACGGTCATGCTCCGCGCCCTCGGCATCGCCGAGTCCGACGACGAGATCGTCGAGCTCCTGGGCGACTCCGACGTCGTGCGCGACACCCTGGCCTCCGACACCGCCCGCACCCGCGACGAGGCCCTCATCGAGATCTACAAGCGCCAGCGCCCCGGCGAGCCCCCCACCGTGGATGCAGCCCGCTCGCTGGTCGACGGCCTCTACCTCAACCCGCAGCGCTACGACCTCGCGCGCGTGGGTCGCTACAAGATCGACAAGAAGCTCGGCATCGATGTCGCGGCCGACGAGACCATCCTCACGGCCGAGGACATCGTGGCGGCCCTCCGCTACCTCCTCGCCCTCCACGACGGCGACGCCACCAAGAAGGTCGACGACATCGACCATTTCGGCAACCGCCGCGTCCGTACCGTCGGCGAGCTTGTGCAGAACCAGTTCCGCATCGGCATGAGCCGCATGGAGCGCGTGGTCCGCGAGCGCATGGCCTCCCAGGACCCCGACGACATCACGCCGCAGTCGCTCATCAACATCCGGCCCATCGTGGCGGCCATCAAGGAGTTCTTCGGCTCCTCGCAGCTGTCGCAGTTCATGGACCAGGCCAACCCGCTGTCCGGCCTCACCCACAAGCGCCGCCTGTCGGCCCTCGGCCCCGGCGGTTTGAGCCGTGAGCGC
>CBCSOI010000319.1:0-2318 GCA_965141595.1 uncultured Atopobiaceae bacterium
ACCAAGGTGCCCTCGAGCTTGGCCGTCTGGCCGAAGAACGTGACGCGGTGCCCCCGGTCGCGGAGCTCCTCGGCCAGGGCGAGGGCCGGGTTGATGTGGCCGGCGGTGCCGCCGGCGGCGATGACCACGGTCAGCGATTCACCCACGGACTATCTCCTTCCGGTGTTCCTTGACGAGGGGCCGCGGCGCTCCCGTACCTCCGGCCCACGCTCGGGCCTGAGGCGCTCTGTGGCGCTCCGCCCCAGATCGATCCGCTCGCGCCCGCTGGAATCGCGGGTGCGGCGGGCCTCCGGGTGGGACCCCTCCCCGGCGGCCCCGCTGCGGTCGCGGCCGCGGCCACGGGACCGGTCGCTGTCCCGCGGGGCACCCCCGCCATGGGATCCGGAGTCGTGCACGAGCCGCAGGGACCGCGCCGTGGGGGCGCCTGCCGTGGACCCCTCGACCGTCGGCACGGTCGCCGAGGCGCCCCCACCCACGACGCCGAGGCTCCGACGACGCCGGTCGTGGACGGTCTCGGGCAGGCGGCTGTGCACCGACACCGAGAGGATGGTCCCCACGATGAGCAGCGACGCCATCATCGACGTACCGCCGTAGGACAGGAACGGCACGGCCTTGCCAGAGAGCGGGAAGGCGCCGATGACGCCGGAGAGGTTGAGCAGGAACGTGAAGACGATGAGCATGCTCGACCCCGCCGCCAGGAGGCTGCCGAAGAAGTCGGGGGCGTTGCGGGCGATGCGGAAGCCCGACCACAGAATCAGAGCGAAGAGCGCGATGACGACGACCATGCCCACGAGGCCGCACTCCTCGCCGATGACGGCGAGGATGAAGTCGTTGTGGGCCTCGGGCAGGTACGAGTACTTCATGGCGCCCAAGCCGATGCCGGTGCCGAAGAGGCCTCCGGACCCGAAGGCCCGGAAGCTCTGGATTACCTGGTAGCCGGCGCCGGTGGGGTCGGAGTCGGGGTTGAGGAAGATGAGGAAGCGGCTGCGCGAGTAGTCGTCCTTGAGGGACAGGACGAGGTAGGCGGCCACGGCCACGCCCGCGCACATGAGGAGCGGCCTCCTCGGCAGCCCCGCCATGAGGCAGAGGCAGAAGATGACGGCCCCGAGCACGAGCGTCGTGCCCTTGTCTGGCTGGAGCAGGACGAGCACCACGGGCAGGCCGACCTTCCAGGCGGCCTCCTTGAGGAAGGCGGCCGGGGTGGTGGGGCGGTGCTCCACCACGTAGTCGGCGATGACCGCGGCGGCCGTCACAACCACCACGATCTTGGCGAACTCCGAGGGCTGGAAGGAGAGCGGGCCCAGGGAGATCCAGCGCGTGGCGCCGTGGGAGTCGGTCCCGTGCAGGTGCACGGCCACCATGAGGACCACGGCGAGGACCCAGAGGATCCGCAGATACCTGCGGCCCCACACGTGGTAGTCGACCTTGGCGCACGCGACGCACACGACGAGGCCGAGGGCGGTGCCGAAGAGCTGCTTCACGAGGTACGACGAGGGGCTCTCGCCGTTGACGATGCCCTTGATGGACGAGGCCGAGTACACCATGACGAGGCCGAACACCACGAGGGCCGTCGTGGCGAGGATGAGCGTGAGGCGCGGCTCCATGATGCGCGCGGGGACCTTGGCGGCCACCGACGAGAGCCAGTCGGACGCGCCGCGGGCCTTGGCGGGGGCGGCCTTGGCGGCGCCCCTGTCGTTCCGGGTCCGGCTCACCGGCCACCCCCCTCCGGCACGAGGGCACCGACGAGGTCCTTGAAGACGCGGCCGCGCTCCTCGTAGCCGGAGAACTCGTCGAAGGAGGAGCACGCCGGCGACAGCAGCACGACGTCGCCCGGCCGGGCCAGGGCGCGGGCGGCAGAAAGGGCCTCGGCCATGTGGGGGGCATAGGTGACGGGGACGCCGGCCTCCTCGAGCGCGCCGCCCATGCGGCCCTGCGCCTCGCCGAAGGCGACGGCCGCGCGGCAGGCCCCGCGCATGGCGAGGCAGAAGTCGGCGAGGTCGCCACCCTTGTCGTGGCCGCCGACGAGGCACACCACGGTCCCGGGGGCGAAGGCGCCCACGGCCGTGACGGCGGCATCGGTGTTGGTGGCCTTGGAGTCGTTGACGTAGCGCACCCCGTCCACGGTGCGGACGGGCTCGATGCGGTGCTCCAGGGGGCTGAAGGCGAGCAGCCCGGCGCGCACCGCGGCGTCTGCGGCCCCGGCGAACAGCGCGCAGGCCGACGCGACGAGGGCGTTGGCGGCATTGTGGGGCCCCTCGAGGGCCATGGCGGAGAAGTCCGCGAGACGATGGGCGCCGTCGGGCAGCTCCACGGTGAGG
>CBCSOI010000320.1:0-2311 GCA_965141595.1 uncultured Atopobiaceae bacterium
CTCGGGCGCCCGACCCGTCCCCGGCAAATTTTTGACCAAACGGGCGGGAAATTGTGCCCCCGCTGGGACAGAAGTCCCCGACCGATGGGACGGTCCCGTGCCCTCACTCCATGTGCTGGCGGTGGGCCTCCTCCTCGAACTCAGGGTCGTCCGGGCCGATGAGCTCGTCGCGCCCTTGGTTGTCGTAGTGGTGGAGCAGGACGGGGGTGAAGAGCCTGAGCCTCATGGCGAAGAGCGCCGACATCGCCACGAGGAACGCGAGCACGAGGATGCGGGGGAGGGGCTCCACCTGCGTCATGATGACGGCCCCCAGGCAGAGGGCGGCCGTCCACAGGTAGATGAGCACCACGGCCTGACGCTGGTCGAAACCCTCCTCGATGAGGCGGTGGTGGATGTGGCCCTTGTCGGCCTGGCCCACCGACACGTGGGCGCGGCGCCGGCGCACGATGGCCGAGAAGGTGTCGATGATGGGGATGCCGGCGAGCACGAGGGGGAGCAGCAGCGTGGTGAGCCCGGCGACGCGGGCCACGGAGAGCAGCGAGACGACGCCCAGGAGGAACCCGAGCAGCAACGACCCGGAGTCCCCCATGAAGATGGATGCGGGGTTGAAGTTGTACCGGAGGAACCCCAGCGTGGCGCCGCAGAGGGCGATGGAGAGGGCGGCGGCGTCGATGCGGTGGGCGAGGACGGCCAGCACGAACATGGTGAAGCTCGAGATGCACGTGATGCCGGCGGCGAGGCCGTCGAGGCCGTCGATGAGGTTGATGATGTTGGCGAAGGCCACGAGGTAGACCACGGTGATGGGGTAGGCCAGCCAACCGAGGGCGATCTCGCCACCGGCGAAGGGGTTCACGATGTCGCCGATGACCAGGCCGCTCGCGGCGGCGATGGAGGCGGCCGCCACCTGCCCCAGGAGCTTGGGGAGGGGCTTCAGCTGCCGCACGTCGTCCACGGCGCCCACGACGAAGATGGCGAGCACCGACGCCGCGATGCCCTGGTAGGTGACCGTGAGCTTGGGGCTCGGCACAAGGACCACGGGCCACTGGAGCCGGGTGGTTCCCAGGTACTGCACGACGCAGGCGAGGATGAGCCCGCAGAGGATGGCGATGCCCCCCATGCGGGGGACGGGCCTCACGTTCACACGGCGCTTGGAGGGCATGTCCACGGCGCCGAGCGAGACGGCGATCCTCCGGGCGGCCGGCTCTGTGGCGAGCGTGCCCGCCAGGGCCGCGAGGAACACGCTGGCGAACGGTATCCAGTTCACGGGCCCTCCCTCCGGTGTCCGCCCGGGCCGCCCGTCGCGGCCGTCCGGTCTCCCAGTCTACTTCATGGCCCGCCCCGGCAGAGAAAGGGCCATGGGCTCTGCACGGCGGGGATGCGCCACCGGTTGGCGGTCCCGGCCGCTTCCCGACGTTTTGTGCACTTTCGCGCCCTCCCGCGGGGGAGTGCCGAGGGGCGGGGTATTATGGGTTCGTCGACTTTCGCGGTACAAACTGGGTGAACCGACGCGTTTGTTTCAGGGAGTCCGCATCTCGTCCTCAGTACAGGTATCCTCCGTTGTTGAGGAAGCTGGAACCGGCGACGAGGACACCCACCTGTGAGAGGTGGGTTCATTATCGTCCCGCGGGGTCGACTCGCAGATTCGGGGCGGGGTCCATACGGGCCCCGCCCCTTCTCGTGCCGGGAAACCCTTGACGCGCCCGCCCGCGGGTGCGACAATCGCTTCTGCGCTAATGCGCCTGGGGACGTAGCTCAGCTGGGAGAGCGCTGCCGTCGCATGGCAGAGGCCGAGGGTTCGATTCCCTTCGTCTCCACCAGAGGGATTCAAGAGGGGCGCCCCCGCGGGGGAGCCCCTCTTCTTTTGACGTCCGAGGGGAGCGTGCCGTGGGCCTGCTCGACGAGTCCGCCTACACCGAGTGCCGCCTCTGCCCCCGGGGGTGCGCCGTCGACCGCACGGCGCCCGGCCCCCGCGGCGTGTGCGGCCAGGGCGACGAGGTCCGCGTGGCCCGGGCCGCCCTCCACTACTGGGAGGAGCCGCCCATCTCGGGCGAGACGGGGTCGGGCGCCATCTTCTTCTCGGGCTGCCCCCTCCGGTGCGTCTTCTGCCAGAACCACCGGATAAGCTCCGAGGGCTTCGGCAGTGCCGTCTCGGTGCGCCGCCTGGCCATGATGATGCTGGAGCTGCAGGGCCAGGGCGCGCTCAACGTCAACCTCGTCACGGCCCTCCACTTCGCCCCGCAGGTGGCCCGTGCCGTGGCGCTGGCCCGCGACGCCGGGCTCTCCATACCCGTGCTCTGCAACACCTCGGGCT
>CBCSOI010000321.1:0-2305 GCA_965141595.1 uncultured Atopobiaceae bacterium
GAGGGGCGCGACGGCCGCACGGTGCTGCTCGTGAGCCACCGCGAGTCCACCATGCGCGTGGCCGACCGGGTCTTCTCCGTCGAGGACGGGAGGTTGAGCTGATGGCCGCCGCCGGGGACGCCCGCCGGCCCGCGGCCGCCGTGGAGGCCAGGCGCGCCCGGGAGCAGGAGGTCGTCTCGCAGATGATCGGCATCTGGTGCCACGCCAGGCACGGCACCGCCCGCGGCGAGCTCTGCGACGAGTGCGCCGAGCTGGAGGCCTATGCCCGCGCCCGGAGCGAGCGGTGCCCCTTCATGGAGACCAAGACGTTCTGCTCCAACTGCCGCGTCCACTGCTACCGGGCGGAGATGCGCGAGCGCATCCGGGAGGTCATGCGGTTCTCGGGACCCCGCATGCTCCTGCACAGGCCGGTCATGGCCTGCCGCCACGTGGTCGAGTCCCGCAGGGAGAAGAGGGTAATCGAGAGGGAGATGAGAGATGACCGTTAAGAAACTGCCGTTCCTCGTGCTCGGGTTCGTCGGGCTCGGCCTGGGGTTCGTGGGGGCGGTGCTGCCGCTCATCCCCGCGTTCCCGTTCCTCATGCTGGCTGCGTACTCGTTCGCCCGTTGCTCAGAGCGTCTTGACCGCTGGTTCCGCGGCACGCGCCTCTACCGCGATAACCTGGAGGACTTCGTGGGCGGCCGCGGCATGACCCGCACGGCGCGCCGCCGCGTCATGGGCGCCGTCACGCTGGTCATGGCCGTGGGCTTCACCCTCATGGCGCTGAAGGGCCTCGTGGTGCCGTGCACCGTCCTGTTCGCCGTGTGGCTGGGTCACATTCTGTACTTCGCCTTTGGCGTGAGGCGCCGCGAGGAGGACGGGGAGGCCGCCGCGGCGTAGGGGGAGAGGCTCTGGGGCGCGGCCCGCGACCCATCCCAAGGCGACCGGTCGTGCTGCGGGGCCGTACGGTAGGGCTCTATGGTGGGGCCCTGTGGTGGGGCCCTGTGGTGGGGCCCTGTGGTGGGGCCCTGTGGTGGGGCCAACATGGCGCGGCCTCTCCCCGGCGCGCCCCCTGGCAATCGCCCCCCCTGGTTCTTAGGTGCGTCCCCCTGGCGAGAGGCCCTTTGGCGCGACGCCCCGGCGAGCGGTCCCTCTGACAAGCGCTCCCGATTCTTCAGTGCGGCCCCCTGCAGGGTGACCTTGTCCCCAAGGCGCCCTGCAGGGGGCCTTCCGTCTTTTGTCGGCGCATCTCCGCACCCTACAGGGGCCCGTTGTCCCTTGCGCGCCCTAGAGGGGGATGATGCGCCCGGCAGGTGGTCGCAACTGCCTTCCGTAGGTGGCCGGAGCAGGAAAGCCCCCTTCAACGGCCCCCTGTGCCGGTGGCTTGTCCCAAGGGCGGGATGCAGGGCGCACACTAGGCGCGTCTCGCTCCAAAAGGGCTTTGGAGGGGGGCTTTTCGTGCACTGAACGCCCTTGGAGGGCGGCCCGTCACCCTCCAAGGGTCCTTTGCCGCAAGCCCCTTCCGCAGGGTGCCCCTAGAGGGGGGTCTTGCGGCTTCCCACGCGCCGGCCGCCCACGCGCGCCGGCCGCCCACGCGCGCCGGCTGCCCACGCCCCGCCGGCCGCCCACGCGCGCCGGCCGCCCACGCCCCGCCTTACCAGAGGTCCCACGGGGTGAAGAGCTCCCGGTGCAGGCGGGCGCGCCTCTCGAGGGTCGAGCGGCAGAGCGGCCTCTGCCTCACGCCGAGCCTGTCCGCCACCTCCCCCATGAAGGCGTCCAGGCGCTCCCGGCGGTCTGCCATGTTGGGCGTCAGGGGCAGGATCTCAAAGCCCATGTGGGCGGCGGCCACCAGGCGGTCCTTGTCCTCGAGGGGGCGCATGCCCTCCTCGTGGCCGTGGGAGTCGTACTCGACGGCCAGGTGGCTCTCGGGCCATGCGAGGTCGAGGTAGATCGTCCGCGTTGCGGGGAGCAGCGCCCGCGCCCGAGCGTGGAGGGCCACCGGGTGGTTGCGCTGCGGCTCGGGGAGCCCGTAACCGCCGCGGCGCGCGGGGAGCGAGGCGTAGAGGACGGTCGCCGCCTCACGCGGGGAGGCGCATCCGTCGAGCAGGTGCGGGGCGGCCGAGCGGGCCGTGGAGACGTGTCTCGCGCCGTCCGGCACGGAGGCGAGGAGGTCCGCCACCTCGCCGGGCGTCGTCAGCGGGCCCGGCCGCCTCCTCATGCCTTGGGGCGCCATGGAATAGGTGCCGCACAGCTCGCATCCCAGGAGGAGGGCCTGCCCGAAGCCGAGGCCGCGCGTGCGGAGTAGCCAGTGAAATGCGGGGGAGGG
>CBCSOI010000322.1:0-2294 GCA_965141595.1 uncultured Atopobiaceae bacterium
GCTTCCATGATCTACCTCAACTGCGCCGCCACGTCTCACGACCGGCCGCCGTGCGTGGCCGAGGCCGTCGTGGACGCCATGGGCAGCCTCGGCAGCTCCGGGAGGGGAGCCGGCGACGCCGAGCTGGGCGCCGCCCGGACCGTGGCCCATGCCCGCGTCTCGCTGGCGCGGCTCCTGGGCAGCGACTCGCCCGAGCGGGTCGTCTTCACCGCCAATGCAACGGAGGCCCTGAACATCGCCATCCTGGGCGTCGTGCGCCCCGGCGACTCCGTGGTGGCCACCGACTGGGACCACAACTCGGTGCTCCGCCCCCTCTACCGGCTGGAGCGCACCGAGGGGGTGCGCCTCTCGTTCTGGCGGGCCGACAGGCGCGGCCGCCTCGACCTGGCGGACCTCGGGCGGCTGTGCGTGCCGGGCACGCGGCTCGTCGTGGTCACCCACGGGTCCAACCTCACCGGCAACCTGCTCGACGTGGCCGCCTGTGCCGAGGTCGCGCACGCCGCGGGCGCCCTGCTCCTCGTGGACTGCTCCCAGACGGCCGGCTCGGTGCCCTTCTCCATGGAGGAGGCCGGCGCCGACCTAGTGGCGTTCACGGGCCACAAGGCGCTCCTCGGCCCCCAGGGCACGGGCGGGCTCATCGTGGCCCCGGGCGTCGACGTGGAGCCGGTCCTGAGCGGCGGCACGGGCATCGCCTCGTCCCTCCCGTACCAGCCCGACGCTTATCCCGAGCACCTCGAGGCCGGCACGCTCAACGGCCACGGCATCGCGGGCCTGGGAGCGGGCGTCGACTGGCTGCTCGAGCGCGGCGTCGACGCCGTCCACTCCCACGACCTCGCCCTCGTGCGCCGGTTCGTGGTGGGTCTCCGCGCCATCGACGGGGTGACGGTCTACGGCGACTTCCCCGATGCGCTCTCCACGCTGGACGGCGCCACGTGCGACCACGGCGCCGCGGTGGCCGTCAACCTGGCCGGCTGGGACTCCTCCGAGGTGGCCGACGAGCTCGAGGAGGCCTACGGCATTGCCGTGCGGGCCGGGCTGCACTGCGCCCCCCGCATGCACGAGGCGCTCGGCACGTCCGGCACCGGCGCCGTGCGGTTCTCGTTCGGCGCGTTCACCACCGAGGCCGACGTGGACGCGGCGCTCGACGCCCTCGCCGCCATGGCTTCCGAGGAGGGCTGACATGGGTAGGCGCAAGAGGCTCAGGGCCGTGGCGACCTTCGCCTCCACCCACGACGCGGTGGAGGCCGAGGCCCTCTGCAAGGAGGCCGGCATCGCCGGAAGGCTCATCCCCACGCCGGTGGCCGTGCGCGCCACCTGCGGGCTCTCATGGTCCATGGACCCGGCCGACCGCGAGGCCTTCGAGGCCGTGGCCCAAGGGCGGTTCGCCATAGAGGGCATCCAGGAGCTCGAGCTCTAGGGCCGGCCACGACCGCCGGGCCTGGCCGCCGGAACCTGTACCTGAGAGACGGTCGCCCCGGGCGGCATTGAGGAGGAAAAACCATGACCCAACCGATCAAGCTCACCAAGCTCGCGGAGTGCGCGGGGTGCGGCGCCAAGGTGGGCGCCGGCGAGCTCGCCAAGCTTCTGGAGGGCCTCGACGTGCGGCGCGACCCCGACCTGCTCGTGGGCTTCGACAAGAGCGACGATGCCGCGGTGTACAAGGTCTCCGACGACCTCGCCATCGTGGAGACGCTGGACTTCTTCCCGCCCATCGCCGACGACCCCTACACCTACGGCGCCATCGCCGCGGCCAACGCCCTCTCCGACGTGTGGGCCATGGGCGGCGAGCCCAAGGTGGCCCTCAACATCATGGCCGTGCCGGAGGACATGCCCAAGGACGTCGTGCACCAGATCCTCCGCGGCGGCTACGAGAAGGTCTACGAGGCCGGCGCCTCCATCGTGGGCGGCCATTCCATCTACGACGAGGAGCCCAAGTACGGCCTCTCCGTCACCGGCTTCGTGGACCCGGTCTCCATGTGGACCAACGCCGGCGCCAAGGAGGGCGACGTCCTCGTCTACACGAAGCCCCTGGGCATCGGCGTCGTGGTGACCGCCGCCAAGGGCGGCCTCGCCACGTCCGAGCAGCTGGCGCTCGCCGAGGAGGCCATGATGCGCCTCAACCGCTGGCCCCACGACGTGGCGCTCGAGGGCGGGTTCACCGTCGACGCCGCCACCGACGTCACGGGCTTCGGCGTCATGGGTCACCTGCTGGAGATGGCCCGGGGGCGGACCACGCCAGCCACGTGGACCCCGGCGCCGTCCACGTGCTGCCCGGCCCCCAGGAGGCCGCGAGG
>CBCSOI010000323.1:0-2280 GCA_965141595.1 uncultured Atopobiaceae bacterium
CTCCGAGGCGAGCCCTGCCGCCCTGGTGGACGCCGCCCTCGCCGCCGGCAAGGCCGTGGCCCTGCCGCGCTGCGTGGTCGGCCGCAGGCTGGAGTGGCGCGTCGTGGGCCCGGGCTGGAGGGGCGGCCTGGTGCGCCACCCCTTCGGCATGGCCGAGCCCGACCCGGGGCGCTGGGGGGTGCTGGATGTGCCGGCTGCGTTGGCCGGCGGTGCCTCGGTGCTCGCGCTCTGCCCCGGTCTCGCCTTCGACGCCGAGGGCCGGCGCCTGGGCTACGGCGGCGGCTACTACGACCGGTTCCTCTCCGCTGCCCGCGCCTGCGGCGGCCCTGGCACGTTCGTTGCCGCGGGCATGGCCCACGGCTGCCAGGTGCTCGAGGCCCGCGTCCTCGCGCTTGTGGAGGGGCCTTGGGACGAGCCCGTGGACGCCGTGGCCCTGGACGGGTCTATCATGCGGTGCGCACACACACCTTCTACCGAGGAGCGCCTGTGACCGAGCCCGAGAACCCGCGGCCCTGCGCCGCGACCCACACCGAGCCCTACGAGGTGCCCTTCCCCGTGGGGCCCATGGACTACGAGGGGGCGCTCGCCCACCTCCACGGCATCCTGAGGCTGGGCATCTGCCCCATGCTCGAGACCGTGGTGGACATGCTCGTCGAGCTCGGACGTCCCGACGAGCGCTTCTCCGTGGTGCAGGTGGCCGGCACCAACGGCAAGACGTCCACGTCCCGCTACACGGCAGCGGTGCTGGCGGGGGAGGGGCTCTCCACCGCCCTTTACACGTCGCCGGAGCTCGTTGACTACACCGAGCGCATGGAGGTGGGGGGCCGGCCCGTCTCCCGCGAGGGGTTCGCCCGCGCCGTGGCGGCCGCCGCTGAGGCCGGGCGACGCGTGAACGCCGCCCGGGAGGCCGCAGGGGAGCGTCCCTACGACGTCACGGAGTTCGACACCCTCACCGTGGCCGCCTGCGTGCTCTTCGCCGAGCGCGGGGTCGACGTCGCCGTGCTCGAGGTGGGTATGGGCGGCCGCTGGGACGCCACCTCCGCCACGCGCCCGGCGGCCACCTGCGTCACGGGCATCGGCCTCGACCACACGCGCATCCTCGGCGACACCCTGGAGGAGATCGCCGGCGAGAAGGCCGCCGTCATCAAGGCCGGCCAGGCCTGCGTCCTCGGGCGCGGCACGGCCGAGCCGCCTTCGGTGCAGGACGTCTTCCTGGGGCGGTGCGCCGCCCAGGGCGTGACGCCCACGGTGGTGCGTGCCGCGGGGGAGCCGGCGCCCGCCGGGCTGCCGGTGTGCCGCTACACGGTGGTGTCTGAGCCCGTGACGCTGGGCGACCCCCTCGTCATCGACGTCGAGACGCCGCTCGCCGCCTACCGCGGGCTCTCGGCCGTGAAGCCCCGCTACCCGGCCGCCAACATAGCGTGCGCCGTCGCCCTGGCCGAGGGGTTCCTCGGCCGCCCGCTGGACCCCGCGGCGCTCGCCGCCTCCGTGGCCGCATGCCCCACGCCGGGGCGCTTCGACCTTGTGCGCGCCGATCCGCCCCTGCTCGTGGACGCCGCCCACAACCCGCAGTCGGTGGAGGTGTTCCTCGACAGCCTCGGGGCCCTGGGCGGCGCGGGGCGAAGCGGCGGGGAGGGCCGCGGTGAGGGGCGTCAGCCGGAGCTCGTGTGTGCGGTCCTCGCCGACAAGGACGTCGCCGGCATCGTGGGGCTGCTCGCCGGCGCCTTCCCCGTGGTGCACGTGTGCCGCACGCCGAGCCCCCGTGCCCTGGCCCCCGAGGAGCTCGCCGGGCTCTTCCGGGAGTCCGGTGCCACGGTGGCGTCCGTCTCGCCCACGGTGGCCGAGGCCCTTGACGCGGCGGGAGGGGCCCCGGCCGTGGCCGTGGGGTCCATAACGCTGGCGGGCGAGGTATGCCGCGTGCTGAGGGCCGGTACGGGGGCGTAACGGCAACCAGTTGCCTTTGAGGTGGAGGACCTCGGCGCATGCAGGCCGACACCTCCCGCCATATAGGCAACAGATTGCGCATATGGGGGCACACGGCTCCGTATGGCCCCCTGCCGCGCCCCTCGTCGGGCGGGGCGCGCCGTAAGGCTGTGTGGCGGGGCTGTGATGGATGGGGAGGGTCTTGGCAGGTACGGTACAATGCACCAAGCATGCAGCTCAAACGCGCCACAGGTGCGACACCCTGAAGGAGCCACCCGATGCAGGATCTGCTCGACCAGATAATCACGCCCGAGGTCCGCATGGTCCTCTACCTCATGCTCGCCTGCGTGGTCATGC
>CBCSOI010000324.1:0-2275 GCA_965141595.1 uncultured Atopobiaceae bacterium
TGCGGCGCGATGGGGGCCATGAGCTTCACGATGACCTCGGCCACCTCGGGGTCGACGGCGCGGGAGCCCTCGCAGGCTGCACGCTCATCGGGCGAGCACTTGCGCAGGTAGTCGCCCGCCGCGTTGCACAGCTCCATGATGGCGGCGATGGCGGTGTTGAAGTTGTTGCGGTCGAAGTCGTCGACCACCTTGCCGACCACGCGATGCCGCTCGCGCACGAGCGTCCTCAGCGCCTCGACGCCTTCGGACTCGGACGCGCCGGGCTGGTAGAGCGACTCGTCGTCGGCCGTGCCCATGAGGTCGTTCACGATGCGCCACGCGCGGTTCATGAATTTGTAGATGCCGGCCAGGCCGCCCTCGTCCCACAACAGGTCCTTGTCGGGCGGGGCCATGAACAGGATGTACGCGCGCACGGCGTCGGCGCCGTACTCGGCGATCATGTCCTCGGGGGCGATGACGTTGCCCTTCGACTTGCTCATCGTCTCGCCGTGCTCGTCCTTCACCATGCCTTGGCACAGCAGGTTCGCGAACGGCTCGTCGAAGTCCACCATGCCCAGATCGCGCAGCACCTTCGTGAAGAATCGGCTGTACAGCAGGTGCAGGATGGCATGCTCGATGCCGCCGATGTACTGGTCGACGGGCAGCCTGCGGTTCGCCTTCTCGGGTGCGAACGGCAACTCGTCGTTGTGCGGGTCGGTGTAGCGCAGGTAGTACCAGCTGGAGCACGTGAACGTGTCCATGGTGTCCGTCTCGCGCTTGGCGGGGCCGCCGCAGACGGGGCACGTCGTGTTCACGAACGCCTCGTGCGTGGCCAGCGTCTCGCCCGCGGCCAGGTCGATGTCCTCGGGCAGGCACACCGGCAGGACCTCTTCCGGCACGGGCACCAAGCCGCACTCCGGGCAGTGGATGGCCGGGATGGGGTTGCCCCAGTAGCGCTGGCGGCTGATGAGCCAGTCGCGCAGGCGGAAGTTCACGGCCTCCCGGGCGAGCCCGCGCTCGGCGAGCAGGTCGACGACCGCCTTGGCGGCCTCGGAGTGCTTGCCGCCTCGCATGCCCGTGATGGGGCCCGACTGCACCATGACGCCCTCGGCGGACATGGCGTGGTCCCAGGGGACGTCGGTCACCACGAGGTCCTCCTGGCCGGAGAGCTCCCCGAAGAGCGGGTCGTCCTCCTCGAGGATGATGGGCGGGACGGGCAGGCCATACTTGCGGGCGAACTGGAAGTCGCGCTCGTCGCCGCAGGGGACGCCCATGACGGCGCCGGTGCCGTAGTCGGTGATGACGTAGTCGGCCACCCAGATGGGCAGGAGCCGCCCGTTGACCGGGTTCACCATGTAGCGGCCTGTGAAGGCGCCGTGCTTCTCCACCTCGCTGGACTGGCGGTCCACGGCGCTGGTGGCCTCGGCGATGTCGATGACCTCCTGCACGGCCTCCTCGTACTCCGTGCCGTCCACGAGCTCGTGGACCAGCGGGTACTCGGGGGCGAGCAGGAAGAAGCTGGCACCGAAGAGCGTGTCGGGGCGCGTCGTGAACACCGTGATCTTGAGGTCGGTGGGCTCGCCGGAGGCGTCGGCCAAGGCGAAGTCGATCTCGGCGCCCTCGGACTTGCCGATCCAGTTGCGCTGCATCTGCTTCACGCGCTCGGGCCAGTGGTCGAGGCGGTCGATGTCGTCGAGGAGCTCCTCGGCGTAATCGGTGATCTTGAGGTACCACTGGGTGAGCTCACGGCGCTCGGGCACGGTGCCGCAGCGCCAGCAGTGCCCCTCGGTGACCTGCTCGTTGGCGAGCACGGTGTTGCAGGTTGGGCACCAGTTGACCGGCGACGTGCGACGGTCGACGAGCCCCTTCTCCCACATCTTGAGGAAGAGGTACTGGCCCCAGCGGTAGTAGGAGGGGTCGCAGGTCCTCACCATGCGATCGTAGTCGTAGGAGAAGCCCATGCGGCGCATGGTGGCCACGGCCTGGTCGATGTTTCCGTAGGTCCACTTCGCCGGCTGCGTGTGGTGCTTGATGGCGGCGTTCTCGGCGGGAAGGCCGAAGGCGTCGAACCCGATGGGGTGCAGGACGTCGAAGCCCTGCATGTGGGCCTGGCGCGCCATGGCGTCGCCGATGGTGTAGTTGCGGGCGTGCCCCATGTGGAGGTCGCCCGAGGGGTACGGGAACATCTCGAGGACGTACTTCTTGGGACGGCCGTCGTCGGCGGCGCGGAAGAGGCCCCTCTCCTCCCAGATGCGCTGCCACTTCTCCTCGATGGCGCCCGCATCGTAGGCGGGGA
>CBCSOI010000325.1:0-2268 GCA_965141595.1 uncultured Atopobiaceae bacterium
CCCGGAACCCTCGGGGCCGAACATCGTGCCGGGGTCCACCCAGAGCCCTGCGTCCACCTCCACGAGCCGGGTCAGGGCCTCGTCCGAGAGGCCGAGGCCGCGACAGTCGAGCCAGAGCAGGTAGGTGCCCTCGGGCTGCACCACGCAGAGCGCCGGCAGCTCCCGGGCCACGAAGCGGTTCACCCAGTCGAGGGTGCCCTCGAGGTAGGCCTTGAGGTCGGCGAGCCATGGGCCGCCATGCTCGAAGCACGCCACGGCGGCCTCCCGGGAGAGCGGGTTCACGCCGAAGAAGCCGCATGCGTCCATCTCGGCCTCGATGCGCGAGCGTACGTCGGCGTCGGGCACCCAGCCGCAGGCGAGCTGCAGGCCGGCCATGTTGAAGGTCTTGCTCGGCGACGTGCACACGAGGTAGCGGCAGCCGGCCTTCTCGGCGGCCGCGGCGAAGGGCGCGTGGGGGTGACCCGGGCCATCTGGTCGCGCGTGACAGCGCTGCCTGGTCATCTGCCGCCTCACATATTTTAGTATTGATGATTTCCCGGCATGCCGGAGGGGCCTTCGGCATGGGGCGCCGCCCCGCCGGCGGCGTGACACCTGAGGTGCCCGGCCAAAGTGACAGCGAAAGTGCCCGACCAGTGGGACGCCGACCAGTGGGACACCGCCGCCGGCGTCAGCCGTCCAGGCGCATCTCCAGCGTGGAACCCGCGCGGCCGCGGGTCACCCGTATCTGGCGGGGCACGGAGTCCTGCAGCTCGTCAACGTGGCTGATGATGCCCACGAGTTTCTCGGCGCCGGTGAGCTCCGTAAGGGCGGCGACGGCCTTCTCGAGGGCCTCGCTGTCCAGGGAGCCGAAGCCCTCGTCCACGAACATGGTGTCCAGCCGCACGCCGCCGGCCTGGGCTTGTACGACGTCCGAGAGGCCCAGGGCCAAGGCCAGCGACGCCTGGAACGACTCGCCACCCGAGAGCGTGGCGGCGGCGCGGGACTTCCCGGTGAAGGCGTCCTCGACGTCGATGTCCAGGCCGGCCTGCGCGTTTCCGTGGGCCTCGGACCGGCGCTGGAGGCCGTACCTGCCGCCGGTCATGACGGAGAGGCGCCGGTTGGCCGCAGCCAGCACGGCGTCGAACCACGCCATCTGGAGGTAGGTCTCGAAGTCCACCTTGCGCAGCGCGCCGGAGCCCGCCGCGGCCTCCGCCAGCTCGGACACCGCGCCGGAGGTCTCCTCGAGCGCCTCCCGGCGCTTGGCGAGCGACAAGAGCTCCCGGGCCACGCCGGCGTTGACCGCCTGACGGGAGACCGCGGCGTCACGCCCGGCCTCCACGGCGTCGTGCTCCGCCTTCCACTCCGCACGGTCCCGGGCCAAGGCCTCGGCGTCCACGGGCTCCTCGGACGCCAGCTGCTCGGAGAGCGTGGCGTGCGACGCCCGGGCCTCGGCGAGGGCCTTCTCGGCCGCGAGCACCCTCTCCCGGGCCTTCTCCCGCTCCCCGGCAAGCGCGTCCGCCCGCTTCCTGGCGGCGCCCACGGCGGCCTGGGCCGCAGCCCGGCCGTCGAACTCCAGACCCTCGGCGCGTTCCCTGCGGGCAATCTCCGCCTGGTCGCGCAGCGCGCAGGCGGTCGCGGCCGCCTCCTTGGCCGCGGACGCGACACGGGCGGCCTCCGTCACACCTTCGCGCTCAGCGGCCAGCGACCTCTCGAGCCGCTCCTTGCGGGCGCGGTCCTTCTCGGCGGCCTCGACCTCCTTGATAAGCCCGTCGCGGCGCGCCATGCGCTCGCGGGACTCCCGGGAGACCGCCTGCGCGACCTCCTCGGCCGCCCCCTCGGCCTCGCCAGGGTCCTCGGGCACGGGGCATTCCCCCGCCAGGGCCTCCCTGGCCTCGCGGAACGCCTCGAGGGCCTGGGCCGCCACGCCGTCCTGCCGGTCGCGAGCGGCCTGGGCGCGGTCACGCGCAATCTCCAGGCGCCCCAGCTCCTCCTCGGAGGGGACGTCGCCGGTCACGGACGCAGGGTGCGGGTGGTCGGGGGACCCGCACACGGGGCATGGCTCGCCGTCCGCGAGATCCGCGGCGAGGAGCCCCGCCAGGGCCGCGTGGCGCAGGCGGTCGGCCTCGGCCCAGGCCGCCTTGGCCGCCTCGGCCTCGGCGAACAGCCGGGCGGCGACCCTCCGCCCGTCGGCCAGGGCGCTCGCCGTCCGCCGCGCCGCCCTCCACAGGCCTTCGCGGCGCTCCAGCCCGCGCAGCGCGTCCTCCTCCGCCTCCAGGGCCGTGCGGCCCG
>CBCSOI010000326.1:0-2268 GCA_965141595.1 uncultured Atopobiaceae bacterium
GGGGCCTCCGCCATCTGGGACCGCGTGCAGGCCGACCTCGGCCGCGAGGGGGGTGCCGCGTGATGCCGTACATCGGGTGCCACCTCTCCACCACCAAGGGCTACCGCGCCATGGGGGCCACGGCCCTCGAGATCGGCGCGGACACCGTCGCGTTCTTCCCCCGGCCGCCGCGTGGGGGGGCCATGCGGGCCCTCGACCGCGACGACCTCGACGGCCTGCTCGCCATCATGGGCGAGAACGGGTTCGGCCCCCTCGTGGCCCACGCCCCCTACGTGTACAACCTCGCCTCGGCCAAGGACGAGGTGCGCGAGCGCACCCGTCAGACCATGGCCGAGGACATCGAGCGCCTCGAGCTCATCCCCGGGTGCCTCTACAACTTCCACCCCGGCTCCCACGTGGGCCAGGGGGCCGAGCGGGGCGTGGCGCTCGTGGCCGAGGGCCTCAACGACGTGCTCCGGGAGGGCCAGCGCACCAAGGTGCTCCTCGAGACCATGGCAGGCAAGGGCTCCGAGCTCGGCCGCTCCTTCGAGGAGCTCGCGGCCATCATCGACGCCGTGGAGCTGGACGGCCTCGTGGGCGTGTGCCTCGACACCTGCCACGTCTCCGACGGCGGCTACGATGTCGCGGCCGACCTCGGGGCGGTCCTCGACGAGTTCGACGCCGTGGTTGGGCTCGACCGCCTCATGGCACTCCACCTCAACGACTCCAAGAACCCCGTGGGCTCGCACAAGGACCGCCACGAGCGCCTTGGCCACGGCACCATCGGGCTCGGGCTCTTCGAGGCCGTGGTGCGAGAGCCCCGTCTGGCGGGGCTGCCCATGATCCTGGAGACCCCCAACGACCTGGCAGGCTACGCCGAGGAGATCGCCGTCCTCCGCGCAGCCTCCGAGGAGGCGTGAGACCTTGGAGATCCTCATCGGCCTCGAGGACGTGAGCCTCGAGTGGCCCGGGAAGCGCGTGCTCGTGGACCAGACCGCGACGGTGGCCGCCGGCGACCGCTGCGGCATCGTGGGCCGCAACGGCGACGGCAAGTCGAGCCTGCTGCGCCTCATCGACAAGACCCTGGAGCCCGACTCCGGCCGTGTGACATGGCGCAACGGCATCTCCGTGGGCATGCTCGGCCAGGCCGACTCCCTGGACGACGGCGCCTCGGTGGCCGAGGCCGTCTTCGGCGACGTGCCCCGCTACGAGTGGGCCTCCGACCCCGCCTGCCGCTCCATCGCGGGCGCGCTCCTCGGCGGCATCTCCCTCGACGACGCGGTGGGGCACCTCTCGGGAGGCCAGCGCCGACGCGTGGACCTCGCCCGCGTGCTTGTGGGCCGCTGGGACGTCCTGCTCATGGACGAGCCCACCAACCACCTCGACATGGAGGGCATCCGCTGGCTCGCCGACCACCTGCGCCACCGGTGGCCCGAGGGTCAGGGGGCGCTCCTCTGCGTGACCCACGACCGCTGGTTCCTCGACGAGGTCTGCACCTCCATGTGGGAGGTGCACGACGGTCGCATCGACCCCTTCGAGGGCGGCTACTCCGCCTACATCCAACAGCGTGTCGAGCGCGAGCGCCAGGCCCAGCGGGCCGAGGAGCGCCGCCAGAACACGCTGCGCCGCGAGCTCGCCTGGCTCTCCCGCGGGGCCCAGGCGCGCTCCTCCAAACCCAGGTTCCGCATCAAGGAGGCGCTCGCCCTCGTGGCCGACGACCCGCCGCTGCGCAACGAGCTCGAGCTCAAGCGCCTCTCGGTGGCGCGTCTCGGCAAGCAGGTCTTCGAGCTCAAGGGCGTCGCGGCCGGCCACCTTGGGTCGGCGCCCGTGGTGAGCGGCCTCGACTGGCTCATCGGCCCGGGCGAGCGCATCGGCATCCTGGGCGCCAACGGCGCGGGGAAGACCACGCTGCTCGAGACCGTGCTCGGCAACCTGCGGCCCCTGGCCGGCACCGTCAGGCGGGGCAAGTCCGTCCGCATCGGCCGCATGGACCAGCAGCTCGAGGGCTTCGGCGACAAGGGCGACTGGACCGTGGCCGACCTCCTCGGGCAGTACCGCCGCACCTGCGTCATCGGTGGCAAGGAGCAGTCGACGACGTCGCTCCTGGAGAGCCTGGGCTTCGAGTCCAAGGAGACGCTCACGCGCCTCAAGGACCTCTCGGGCGGCCAGCGCCGGCGCCTCGCACTGCTCTGCGTGCTGCTCGAGGAACCCAACGTGCTCGTGCTCGACGAGCCCGGCAACGACCTCGACACCGACATGCTCGCCGTCATGGAGTCGCTCCTCGACGAG
>CBCSOI010000327.1:0-2251 GCA_965141595.1 uncultured Atopobiaceae bacterium
TAGGCGCCCTCCACGCCCTGGCAGGCCACGAAGGCCGTGCGCGGGAAGAGGTCGGGGGTGTCGCGGCGTGCCCGCTCGATGGCCTCGACGAGGTCGGCGTTGCCAGACACATAGGTGGACTGGTTGGCGCGCGACACCTCCATGAGGAGGTTGAAGAGCACCACGGCGTAGTCGCGGACGCCCTCGGGGGCGGCCTCGGAGACCTCGGCGATCTTCGCGCGCTCGCGGGCGCGGTCGAGGACGGGCAGGCCACGTTCGGCCTTGTACGCGGCCACCTCGTCGGTGAGGGCCATGCGTCGGGTGAAGAGGTCGAGGATCTGGGTGTCGACGGCGTCGATGCGCTCGCGAATCTGGGGGAGGTCTGCCATGGGGGTCTCCTTCCGGTGGGTGTCGGTCAGCTGCAGGGGCGCCAGACGGCGTCGCGGGGGGAGAACGTGACGAGGGCGTCCATGAGGACAAGGGCGCAGACGGCCTCGACCACGGGGACGGCCCGGGGGGCGATGCAGGGGTCGTGGCGCCCCTTGACGCGGAGCTCGGCCGCCTCGCCCGTCCCGATGTCGACAGAGCGCTGGGGGCGCCCGATGGAGGACGTGGGCTTGACGGCCACGGCCACGCGCAGCGGTGCGCCCGTGGTGAGGCCGCCGAGGATCCCGCCGGCGTCGTTCTTGGCGGGCTCGGGGCCGCAGGCGCCCGGGGCGTAGGGGTCGTTGTGCTCGCTGCCGCGCATGGAGGCGGCCCGGAACCCGCTGCCAAACTCCACGCCCTTGACGGCCGGGATGCCGAACAGCGCGCGGGCCAGGAGGTTCTCGATGCCGTCGAACATGGGCGAGCCCACCCCGGCGGGCAGGCCCGTTGCCACGCACTCGACGACGCCGCCCACGGAGTCGAGGTCGGCCCGGGCCTCCTCGACGACCTCCCTCATGGCCTCGCCCGCCCCGGCGTCGATGACGGGGAAGGGCGCGTCGGCGAGCGCGGCCATCTGGGCCCGGAGGGTGGCCGCCGCCCCGGGGGCGTCGAGCCGGTAGGCGAGGGGCGTGTCGGCCACGCCTGCCACCTCGGCGAGGTGGGCGGCCACGGAGACGCCGCGCGCCTCGCGCATCTGGAGGCAGATGCCGCCGGCCACGCAGAGGGGGGCGGTGAGGCGGCCGGAGAAGTGGCCGCCGCCGGCGACGTCCTGGAACCCCTCCCAGCGCACCTGGGCGGGCCAGTCGGCGTGGCCGGGACGGGGCACGCGTCGCAGCTCCTCGTAGTCGGAGCTGCGGGTGTTCGTGTTGGCGATGAGGGCACAGAGGGGCGCGCCGCAGGTCTTGCCGTCGGGGTTGAGGCCCGAGACGATGCGCGGGGCGTCGGCCTCCCTGCGGGGCGTCGACCACGGGTCGCGTCCGGGGGCCCTCCGGGCCATGAGGCGCGCGAGGCGGTCCATGTCGGGCCGGAAACCGGCTGGGAGGCCCTCGAGGACGCACCCGATGGCCTCGGAGTGGGACTGGCCGAAGACGGTGCAGCGCACCGAGGTGCCGATGGTGGAGCTCACGGGCGCACCTCCCTCACGGTGCCGCCGAGGGCGGCGTAGTCGTCGAAGAACCGCGGGTAGCTCTTGGCAACGCACTCGGCGCCCCGGATGGTCACCGGTCCCTCGCAGCGTGTGGCCGCCACGGCGGCCATCATGGCGATGCGGTGGTCGTTGGCCGCGTCCACCGTGCCGCCCGCCAGGGGCGCGCCGCCGTGGACGAGGATGTCGTCACCCTCCACGGAGATGTGGGCGCCGACTGCCCGGAGGCCGGCGACGACGGTGGCCACGCGGTCGGACTCCTTGATGCGGAGCCGCGCCGTGCCCGTGATTCGGGACGTCCCGGGGGCGAGCGCGGCGGCAACGGCCAGGGGCGGCACGAGGTCGGGGGTCTGCTCGACGTCGAGGGTGGCGGCGCGGGGCTCTCCCACGGACGCGGAGGCCCACCGGGCGCCCTGGGAGACGGAGGACCCGAGGAGGGCGAGGGCCGCCGTGACGGCGCGGTCTCCCTGGGCGCTCGAGCGGTCGACGCCGGTAACGTCGACCTCGGAGCCCAGGGCGCCCGCCACGAGCCAGAACGCGGCGTTGGACCAGTCGCCCTCCACCTGGACGGTCGTGCCGGGAGCCGTGAGCCTGCCGACGCCGTCGGCGGTGTAGACGGTGCCCCCGTCGCTGCCTTCGACGGACACCGGGCGGCCGAAGCCGGCCATGACCGAGGCGGTGAGCGCGATGTAGGGGGCGGAG
>CBCSOI010000328.1:0-2235 GCA_965141595.1 uncultured Atopobiaceae bacterium
AGCTCTCGGCCTTCTCCCACATCTCGTCGGTGCCGATGGAGTGGGCGGGGCGCGTGGAGATCTCGCACTCGTAGGTGAGGTCGAAGGTGCCCATGATCTGGTCGACGAGGTCCATGATGCTCTCGACCTCGTCCACCACCTGGTCCTCGCGGCAGAAGACGTGGGCGTCGTCCTGGGTGAAGCCGCGGGCGCGGAACAGGCCGTTGACGGCGCCGGAGAGCTCGTGACGGTAGACCGTGCCGAACTCGAAGTAACGCAGGGGCAGGTCGCGGTAGCTGTGGAGGTTGCTCTTGTAGAGCAGCACGTGGCCCGGGCAGTTCATGGGCTTCACGCCGAACTCCGAGAGGCGCGGCTCCTCGTCGGTACCCTCGTTGATGTTGAAGAAGTACATGTTCTCTTTATAGAAGTCGTAATGGCCGGAGGTCTTCCAGACATCGGACTTGTAGACGTGCGGGGTGATGACCTCCTCGTAGCCGCGGCGGTACAGCTCCTTGCGCAGCCACTCCTGCATCGTGCGCACGATGCGCGCACCCTTGGGGAAGAACAGCGGCAGGCCGGGGCCCACCTCGTCGAGCGTCTCGAAGATGCCGAGCTTGGGGCCGAGGACGCGGTGGTCGCGCTTCTTGGCCTCCTCCATCATGTGGTTGTAGGCCTTGAGCTCCTTCTTGGTGGCGAACTCCACGCCGTAGACGCGCTGCAGCATCTCGTTCTCGGCGTTTCCGCGCCAGTAGGCGCCTGCCACCTTCTGCAGCTCGAAGGAGTCGGCCGGGATCTTGCCGGCGCTCGCCACGTGCGGGCCGCGGCAGAGCTCGAGGTGGTCGCCGTGGCGGTAGACCGTGACGTCCTCGGAGGCGTCGATGTCGTCGAGGAGCTCGAGCTTGAGGGGCTGGTCGGCGAACATCTCCTGGGCCTGCTCTCGGCTGACCACCTCGCGCACGAAGGGCCTGTCCTCGCGGATGATGGCGCGCATGCGCTCCTCGATGCGCTCGAAGTCGTTGGACGAGATCTGGTCCGGCGTCTGGAAGTCGTAGTAGAAGCCGTTCTCGACATCGGGGCCGATGCCCAGGGCCACATTGGAGAAGAGCTCGCTCACGGCCTCGGCCATGACGTGGGCGCAGGAGTGGCGCACGATGGGCAGGGCGTCGGGGCTCTTGATGGTGAGAATCTCCACGGTGTCGCCGTCGCGCAGGGGGCAGGCGAGGTCCTGCGGCACGCCGTTGACCTTGGCGGCGAGGGCGGCCTTGGCCAGGCCGGCGCCGATGGAGGCGGCGAGGTCGGCCGCGGTGGCGCCGGCCTCGAGCTCGCGGGCGGAGCCGTCGGGCAGGTTGACGGAGATGGGGTTGGACATGTGCTGACTCCTTCTTGTTTTCTCGGCCTCACGATGGCCGTTTGACGACAACGGGTCGGGGGCCGGCCTGCCGTGCGGCAGGGGCGTCCCCGTACAGGAGGCGGCGCTCACCGGGCGGCCGGGGCCGCTCGCCAAGCGCCTAGATAGTCTGGGTGAGGGTGAGGGTGCCGCACGCAGCGGGGACGCCCTGGACGGGCCGCGGGGCTGCGGGCTGTGGGACGCGCTGGTTCATGGGGTGCACCCTCCGGATACGGCCGGCCCGATGCCGGCGCACGGGGTCAAGGATACCCCTCTTGGCGGGGGCCGTGTCACGGGGGCGGGCGAGGGGCGCGGCCGGCGAGGGGCGCTCCTCGCCGGCTGCGCCCTTGCCGCGCCCCTGACGGCCGCCGTCGGAAAAACGTCAGGCGGAAGGTGTCTTCACAGGGTGGCACCCGTTAGGTATGCTCGGAGAACATCCACCATCATCGCAACGTGGACACCCTTGTCGTGTGGGTCGGCCGACCCACGGAGACGACCAAGGGAGGTCCCATGGCACTCATCGTCCACGACTGGTGCGCCCGCGCGGCATACCTCTCGGGAATCACCCTCGCCCCCGTC
The DNA here is from genome assembly GCA_965141595.1 of uncultured Atopobiaceae bacterium. GTDB lineage: Bacteria > Actinomycetota > Coriobacteriia > Coriobacteriales > Atopobiaceae > Granulimonas. Next base: position 1,946 of record CBCSOI010000328.1, read on the forward strand.
CCAGACGAGGAGGCGGCCGTCGCCCTGGCGTCCGCGACGGCCAACATGCGCGGCATGGACGGGGCGCCTGCCCTGGACGCCCTCTCCCGCTGGGAGCCGTCGTTCAGGCCGGTGGTGAACGGGGCCCGCAGGCGCCCCGAGGACGAGCCCCTCCCCATACCGTGCCTCGTGGGCACCGACGCCGCCCGTCGGCACGGCGGCAATATCGGCTGCAGGCGCTGGGGCGTGGGGCTGCCCCACGGGGCGCTCGTGCGCCTCGACGACCCGTCCGGCCCGCCCGACCTGGGCGT
>CBCSOI010000329.1:0-2231 GCA_965141595.1 uncultured Atopobiaceae bacterium
GAGCCCCCGGCCGGAGCGCTCGGAGTGGCCCATCTTGCCCATCACGCGGCCGTCGGGGCTGCAGATGCCCTCGATGGACAGGAGCGAGCCGTTGGGGTTCACCGAGAGGTCCATGGACGGCCGGCCGTTCTCGTCCACATACTGCGTGCACACCTGGCCGTTCTCCACCATGGAGGCGAGCAGCCCCTCGGGCGCCACGAAGCGGCCCTCGCCGTGGCTGATGGCCACCGTGTGCACGTCGCCGACCTCGCACCGGGACAGCCACGGCGACAGGTTCGAGCACACCCGCGTGCGCACGAGGCGGCTCTGGTGGCGCCCGATGCCGTTGAACGTGAGCGTGGGGCACCCCGCGTCCATGGGCCGGATGTCGCCGAAGGGCACGAGCCCCAGCTTCACCAGGGCCTGGAAGCCGTTGCAGATACCGAGCATGAGACCGTCGCGGTCCTGCAGGAGGCGCCGCACGGCCTCGGTGACGGCGGGGGAGCGGAAGAACGCCGTGATGAACTTGGCGGAGCCGTCGGGCTCGTCGCCCCCGGAGAAGCCGCCGGGGATCATGACGATCTGGCTGCGGTCGATGGCCTCGGCCAGCGCGGCGCAGCTCTCGGCCACGGCCGCCGGCGTGAGGTTGTTGACCACGAGGGTCTCGGCCACGGCGCCGGCGCGGCGGAACGCCCGGGCGCTGTCGTACTCGCAGTTGTTGCCCGGGAACACCGGTATGACCACGCGCGGCTTGCCGGCATCGGCGCCGAGGAGCGACGGACCGTGGTACGCGGCACCCACGCCGCCCGTCCAGCTCACCTGCGGCACCTCGGGCAGGCCTGCGGCCTCCTCGGGCGCCGTGCGGTAGGGGAACACGCCCTCCAGCGGGCGCTCCCAGGCCTCCTGCACGGCGGCCAGGTCCACGCACTCGCCGCCGGCGCGCAGCACGTACTCGTCCAGCGTGGTGCCGAGGAGCCCCACGGCCAGGCAGTCGGGGGCGTCCGGCACCTCCGCGCCGTCGGACAGCTCCACGATGAAGGAGCCGTAGGCCGGCGAGAAGAGCGCGTCTGCGCCGTGGCTCGCCACGAAGGCAGGGTCCAGCCCCACGCCCACGGCGTTGCCCAGGCTCATCTTGAGCAGGGCCTCGGCCGTGGCGCCGTAGCCGGGCGTGGCCACGGAGAGTGCGGCGCCGCTCCCCACGAGCCCCTCCACGAGGGCCATGGCGGCCTTCTCGGCCTCGGGCTCCGGCACGAGCGGGGCGTCGTCGCGGTAGCGCGGCACGATACCCAGCAGCCGGTGGCCGGCGCCCTTGAGCTCGGGCGACGTCACATGGTCCACGGGACCCACGGCCGTGGCGAACGACACGAGCGTGGGCGGCACATCCAGGTCGTCGAACGAGCCGCTCATGGAGTCCTTGCCGCCGATGGCGCCCACGCCGAGGTCCAGCTGGGCGTCCAGGGCGCCGAGCACCGAGGCCACGGGTTTTCCCCACCTCGCGGGATCGTCGCGCAGGCGCTCGAAGTACTCCTGGAACGTGAGGTAGGCGTCCTCGCGGCGGAAGCCGGCGGCCACGAGGCGCGCCACGCTCTCCACCACGGCGAGGTAGGCTCCGGAGTACTGGTCCGCCGCCGAGAGGTACGGGTTGAAGCCCCAGGCCATGCCGGAGCACGTGGTGGTCTCGCCGTCCACGGGGAGCTTGGCCACCATGGCGCAGGGCGGGGTGAGCTGGCGCGAGCCGCCGTGGGGCATGAGGACGGTGGCGGCGCCGATGGTGGAGTCGAACCGCTCCGACAGGCCCTTGTTGGAGGCCACGTTGAGGTCGGAGGCAACGGCGGCCAGGCGCTCGGCCAAAGGCAGCGACCCGTCGGCCCAGGCGGCCGGCACGCCCCACTCGCCCGGCGCCTCCACGAGGACGTCCTGGTGCTTGGGTGCGCCGTTGGAGGCGAGGAACTCCCGGGAGAGGTCCACCACGGTGCCGCCTCGCCACGCCATGGTCACACGCGGCTCCGCCGTCACGGTGGCGATGGGCGTGGCCTCGAGGTTCTCGGCACGGGCCAGCCCGATGAAGGCGTCCAATTCCTCTGGCGCCAGGGCCACGGCCATGCGCTCCTGGCTCTCGGAGATGGCGAGCTCGGTGCCGTCGAGGCCCTCGTACTTCTTGGGTACGGCGTCGAGGTCGATGGCCAGGCCGTCGGCGAGCTCGCCCACGGCCACCGACACGCCGCCGGCGCCGAAGTCGTTGCAGCGCTTGA
>CBCSOI010000330.1:0-2223 GCA_965141595.1 uncultured Atopobiaceae bacterium
ACGGATCTTGACTGCCAATGGGACTCCTCTAGACGAATGCGCCATGGACGGGCCATGGGGCGCAAACCACACAAAAGCGTCGATAATCATAGAACATGCCGGGCGGGCGTGAAACCCCCGCTTTTGGTGCTCGCCACACATTTCCCACGGCAGGGGCGCCGCCGCAAGGCACCGACCGCCCTCGAATTGTATCGAATGCGTGAGAATCCCGATACTTGAAAAGAACTCGGCATCCGAGATGTCTCATTTTCAGATGATGGGTACACGGTTGAAGACGCTGGAAAAGACAAGCGACCGCACCGTGATTCCCACGCGCAAGGGGCTAGAGCAAGGAGGAGCGATGAACATCCTGGTTGTCGAAGACGAGAAGAACCTCAACGACGCCATGTGCCATGCCCTTACCGAGGACGGCTACCACGCCAAGGCGGCATACGACGGCAAGGCCGGCTACGAGCTGGCGAAGACCGGCGAGTACGACGTGGTGGTCCTCGACGTCATGCTCCCCGAGATGGACGGCTTCGAGGTCGTGCACCAGCTGCGCCGCGACGGCGTGGCCACCCCCGTCATCATCGTGACGGCCAAGACCTCCACCACCGACAAGATCGAGGGCCTCGACTGCGGCGCGGACGACTACATGACCAAGCCCATCGACACCGACGAGCTGCTCGCCCGCATCCGCGCCCTCTCCCGCCGCAAGGGCGAGGTGCCCATCGACGAGATGAAGTTCGGCGACCTGGCGCTCGACCTCCACACGCACGACCTGCGCTGCAACGGCCGCGACGTGCACCTCTCCCAGAAGGAGTTCGAGGTCATGCGCATGCTCATGAGCTCCACGGGCCGCGTGGTCTCCAAGCACGACCTCCTCGCCTCCATCTGGGGCACCGAGGGCGACACCAGCGAGAACTCCGCCGAGGCCTACATCTCGTTCCTGCGCAAGAAGCTGTCCCACCTGCACTCCGAGGTGCAGATCACGACCCTGCGCATGCTCGGCTACCGCCTGGAGGAGCTGGGCTAGACCCACGCGATCGGACCGGCGCACCGGAGGCGCCCCGCACCGGCCGGTGCGGGGCGCCTCACCTTTTGGGGCGAGGTCGGCAGACGCTATGATGGGGACAGGCAGACGTACGGGGAAGGCGCAGGGATTCCATGCTCGAGAGGCTGCAGCACAACTTCATGGTGCTCACCATGACCCTGCTCGCCCTGGTCCTCTTCGGCACGCTCGCGGTCTCCTACACCACCACCCAGCAGCAGCTCGGCCAGTTCGTGATAGCGTCGCTCGACCGCGTCCTCGACACCACCACCCCCATGCGCCCCTACATCGGCGTGCTCGCGGCCTCGGGCGACGGCGACCGCCACAGCTACGGACAGATGGCCGTCTACTGGATCGACATCGACAAGGAGACCGGCCGCATCGTGGGCAACGACACGGCGGCCATCATCGGCCCCAAGGCCGTGTCGGCCGTGCTGTCGGCGACCGACGCCTCGGACGAGGAGACCGGCTACCTCCCGGACTTCGACATCGTGTGGAAGCGGGGGGCCACCCCCTCGGGCGAGCGCATCGCCGTCGCCAACACCACCGGCATCGGGCAGGCCCTCTCCAACCAGCTCTACGTGAACATCGCCGTGGGCGTGGGCGGCCTCTCGGTCATCGCGCTCATCATGTGGCGCATCTCCCGCTGGATCGTGCGGCCCGTGCGCCTCTCCTGGGAGGCCCAGCGCCAGTTCACGGCCGACGCCTCCCACGAGCTCAAGACCCCGCTGGCGGTCATCCTCGCCAACACCCACATCCTCAAGGGCGACCTCGACCGCATCCCGGAGGACGACCGTCGCTGGGTGGAGTCCACCGACATGGAGGCGGAGCGCATGAAGGAGCTCGTCACCGGGCTCCTCGAGCTCTCCCGCGCCGACGAGGACCGCTTCAACAGGGGCTCGGTCTACCACATGGAGGACTGCGACCTCTCCGAGCTCGTGAGCGGCATGACCATGCAGTTCGACGTCGTGGCCTTCGAGAGCGGCCACATGATCTCCGAGGACATCCAGGGCGACGTCCACGTGAGGGCCGACCCGGGCTTCATCGAGAAGGTCGTGAAGATCCTACTCGACAACGCCGTGAAGTACTCCACGCGCGGCGACACCGTGGACGTGTCTCTCAGGGTGAACGCCAAGCGCCGGCAGGCCGTCTTCTCCGTGCGCAACTACGGCGACACCCTCTCCCCCACCGAC
>CBCSOI010000331.1:0-2217 GCA_965141595.1 uncultured Atopobiaceae bacterium
GTGCTCGCCGCGCTCCAGCAGGGCGCCGCCGACGCCGCCACCTACAACATGGAGAACGAGGCCGCCTACCTGCGGAGCAACCCCGGCATCGTGGCCGTGCCGTTCGACGAGGGCGAGGGCTTCCCCGACGTGGTGACCACCGGCGTGGGCGTGGCCAAGGGCAACGACGACATGCTCGCCGCCATCAACGGGGCCCTGGCCGACCTCTCCGACGCGGAGCGCCAGGAGCTGTGGGACGGCGCCGTCGAGCGCCAGCCGGAGTGACCGTGGGCGCCCACGGAGCGCCGCCCGCGGGCGGCGACGGCGTCCTCGCGTTCCTCGCCGGCGACGGCTGCCCGGGGCTCGACGCCCCGGCGGCGGCCCGGCGCCTGGCCGGCCTCCTGTCGTTTCCCACCGTTGCCACGGAGGCCTACGGCTCGGGCGACTGGGGAGCCTTCGAGGGGCAGCGTGCCTACCTGCGGTCGTGCTACCCCCGCGTCTTCTCGGCGGCCACCGAGACCCTCGTGGAGGGCGCGGCCGGCGGCGGCCCCCAGGCGCTGCTGCTGGAGCTGCCCGGCTGCGACCCGGATCTCGACCCCGTGATGCTCATGGCCCACCAGGACGTGGTGCCCTGCGTGCCGGGGACCGAGGGTCATTGGACCCACGGCCCCTTCTCGGGCACCGCCGACGGCACCTGGGTCTGGGGCCGCGGCGCCGTCGACATGAAGGTGCAGCTCGCCGGCATCCTCGAGGCCCTGGAGCTCGTGCTCGCCGAGGGCCGTCCCCTCCGACGCGGCGTGGTGGTGGCGTGCGGCCACGACGAGGAGTGCCTCCAGGAGGGGGCCCGCGCCCTCGCGCGCACCCTCGGCGCCCGCGGCGTGCATCCGGTGTTCCTCGTCGACGAGGGCGACTACCTGGTGCACGACCTCGCCGAGCTCGGCGGCGACGGCCACTGGATGGGCGTCGCCGTGGCCGAGAAGGGCTACGCCGACCTCTGGCTCTCCGCGGCGTCGGTGGGCGGCCACTCGTCCAACCCCGTCGGGGGCACCTCGCTCGGCAGGCTCTGCCAGGCGGTGTCCCGCATCCTCGACGCCGTGGGGGAGCCCCGGCTCACCGATCCGGTGGCAGCCATGTTCCGCGAGCTCGCGCCGTGTATCTCCCGCGGGCCGGTGGCGGACCTCCTCCGGGGAGACCCGGCCCGCGTGGACACCTGCGCCCCCGAGCTCGCCGCCCTGTTGGCCCGTGACCCCGAGACCCACCCCCTCGTGTGCACCACCGCCGAACCCACGATGATGGAGGGCGGCGCCTCCGTACCCAACGTGCTGCCGCAGGACATGGGGGCGGCCGTGAACTTCCGCCTGCTCCCGGGCGAGACCCTCGAGGGGCTCGTGGCCTCGGTGCGGAACCTCGTGGCGGACCTCGGCGTGGAGGTGTCCCTCATGGGCGGTGCCAACGAGCCCTCCGAGGTGTCGCGTTGGGACGGCTGGGGCATGGGGCGCCTGCGCGAGGCCGCGGCGCCGCTCTTCACGGAGCCTGACGGCACCCCCGTGCCCCTCGTGCCGACCCTGGCCGTCGGCGCGAGCGACGCGCGCATGTACGAGGGGGTCTGTGACCAGTGCCTGAGGTTCTCGGCGTTCGTGGTGGACGCGGGGGAGAGCGCCCGTGGCGTCCACGGCACCGACGAGCGCGTTCTGGAGCGGGCCTTCACCCAGGGCGTGGCGTTCCTGCGCCGCCTCGTGGAGGGGAGCTGCCTCGACTGACTTACAGGTTGTATACAGAAACTTCGGTCCTATACGTCGTTCAGCGTCTAGGTCCGACAAATGGTAATCAATCTACCAGCGATTATTCAAACGACGGGTCGGAAGAGCCGTATCTTTTGACGAATAGGACCGGTGGAAAAGCTTTGTGATACGCGTTTCTATTCACAGGAATAGGCTATCTACCAGCACATATCCATCGAACACCCCCTATCCGGCCTATAATGCATAGGATTGCGGATGCATACTGTTTCTATGCAGTGAAAGGCCGGCACCGGTTCCTACCTCGGCATTCGTCTTTGCCGTACTCTGGGAACCCACCGACGGGCACAGGGCCCGTCCCGTCTGGATGCGAAGGAGCAGCCATGAACGACCAGAACACCTCCCCGGTGCGCCAGTCCTCGACGAACGGCGGGCTGCCCAAGCGCACCGCCGCCGGCTTCCTCACCCGCCGCGGCTTCCTCGCCGCCGGCGCCCTCAC
>CBCSOI010000332.1:0-2191 GCA_965141595.1 uncultured Atopobiaceae bacterium
ACTTCATGCGCTTCTTGCCCTCCTTCTGCTTCTCGAGCAGCTTGCGCTTACGGGAGATGTCGCCGCCGTAGCACTTGGCGAGCACGTCCTTGCGCCGGGCCTTCACGGTGGAACGGGCGATGATCTTGTTGCCGATGGCGCCCTGGATGGGTACCTCGAACAGCTGCCGCGGGATGATCTCCTTGAGCTTGTCGCAGAGGCCGCGAGCCAGCGTGTAGGCCTTGTCCTTGTGAACGATGAACGAGAGGGCGTCCACGTCGTCGCCGGACAGCAGGATGTCGAGCTTCACGAGGTCGCTGGGGCGGTACTCGGAGAACTCGTAGTCCAGCGAGGCGTAGCCCTTGGTCCGGCTCTTGAGCTGGTCGAAGAAGTCGAGGATGAGCTCGGCGAGCGGGATGTCGAACCGCATCTCCACGGACTTGTCCGACAGGTAGTCCATGTTGGCCATGACACCGCGGTGCTCCACGGCAAGCTGCATCACGGCGCCGGTGAACTCGGGCGGCACGATGACCTTGGCGGAGAGGTATGGCTCCTCGATGTGGTCGATGCGCGTGACGTCGGGGAGGTCCTGGGGGCTGCGGACGTCGATCATCTCGCCGTCGGTGAGGTAGACGTGGTAGTCCACCGACGGGCTCGTCGCGATGAGGTCGAGGTCGAACTCGCGCTCGAGGCGCTCCTTGACCACCTCCATGTGGAGGAGGCCGAGGAAGCCCACGCGGAAGCCGAAGCCCAGGGCCACGGAGGTCTCTGGCTCCCACACGAGGGACGGGTCGTTGACGTGCAGTTTCTCCAGGGCGTCGCGGAGGTCCTCGTAGTCCTTGTTATCCACCGGGAAGATGCCGGTGTAGACCATGGGCTTGGCCTCGCGATAGCCGGGCAGTGCCTCGGCGCAGGGACGGTCGCGATACGTGAGGGTGTCGCCCACGCGCACGCTCTCGGGGTCCTTGAGGCCGGTGACCACGAAACCCACCTCGCCCGGGCCCAGCTCGTCCACGAGCACCTCCACCGGGCGCTTCACGCCCACGCCGTCGGCCAGGAAGTCCTGGCCGGTTTGCATCATGGTGAGCTCGTCGCCCTTGGCCACATGGCCGTCGAACACGCGGACCATGGCCACCACGCCGCGGTACTCGTCGAAGTACGAGTCCAGCACCAGCGCCTTGAGGGGTGCGTCCGCGTCGCCCTCGGGGGGCGGCACGAGGAAGACGATGGCCTCGAGCAGGTCGTGGATGCCCTCGCCGGTCTTGCCCGACACGCACACGGCGTCCTCGGCCGGGATGGCCAGCTCGTCCTCGATCTCCACCTTGACCTCGTCGGGGTGCGCGCTCGGCAGGTCGATCTTGTTGATGGCGGGCACGATCTCGAGGTCGGCGTTCATGGCCAGGTTGGCGTTGGAGACGGTCTGGGCCTCCACGCCCTGGGTGGCGTCGACCACGAGCACGGCGCCCTCGCAGGCGGCCAGGGAGCGCGAGACCTCGTAGGTGAAGTCCACGTGGCCCGGGGTGTCGATGAGGTTGAACTGGTACGTCTCGCCGTCGTCGGCCGTGTACATGACACGGACGGCGTTGGACTTGATGGTGATGCCGCGCTCGCGCTCGATGTCCATGGTGTCGAGGAGCTGCGACTCCATGTCGCGCTCCTCCACCGTGTTGGTCATCTCGAGGATGCGGTCGGATATGGTGGACTTCCCGTGGTCGATGTGGGCGACGATGGAGAAGTTCCTGATGTGAGAGAGGTCTGTGGTAGCCATAGGAGCCAGTCTAGCATGGGCCAGACGGCCCGGCCGGGGCGGGAGATGTGCGGACTTTTCTCCATAGTGCGCCGTAGATGCGCTGTTCCGGGCTCCCTATGCTAGTATTGCGAAGTTGCCTCACCGTGTCTCAACAAGAGGCCTCACAGTATCGCATCGAAAGGAACCGCACGTGGCTAACATCAAGTCGCAGAAGAAGCGCAACAAGACCAACGAGAAGGCCCGCATCCGCAACAAGGCCGTCCGTTCTGAGCTCAAGACCGCCATCAAGCACGTCCGCGAGGCCGTTGAGGCCGGCGACGCCACCCTCGCCCAGGAGAAGTGCAACCACGCCTGCCGTCTTCTCGACAAGGCTGCCTCCAAGGGCATCATCCACAAGAACCAGGCCGCCGACCGCAAGTCCGGCATCCAGAAGCTGGTGAACTCCATCAACTAGCACCCTTC
>CBCSOI010000333.1:0-2189 GCA_965141595.1 uncultured Atopobiaceae bacterium
CCCAGGGCGGCACCCGAGGGGCCTCCCCGGGGGCCCACGCGGCCCACTACGTCGGCCGCGACGGGGCCTGTGAGTCTCTGGGCGCCACCGTGGCGCCCCTCCTTGCAGCCGACCCTCCCCGGATCCCTCTGGCGTCGGTCCCCGGGGGCCAGAGGGTGGCAGACGGGAGGCTCTTCGGCTCCATGGAGGGCATCGGGGCCACCTTGTCCGGTACCGGCTCCTGGGCGGAGGCGGCCTGCCGCCGCATCCAGGACCTCTTCCAGGCGGGGCGCACCGTGCTCACCCTCGTGTTCTCCTTCGCCACCGACTTCATGGAGTCCGTCGGGGCCGTCTGCAGGGGCGCGGTCGGCCTCGGGCGCGCCCAGGTGCTCCGGGTGCGCTCTGCCGTGGCCCGGGCCATGGAGAGGGTGGCCGAGGAGTACGACTCCATGGGCTGGGTGGCCGGCGTCCACACCAACACCGGCCACGTCCACTGCCACGTCTCCGTGGTGGAGCAGGGCGACTCCCCCCGGAGCTCCAAGGGCAAGGTCTCCCAGCGCTGCCTGAGAGACGCCCGCCGACGCGCCGCCGAGGCCCTGGCGGACACCTCCTGCGGCATCCCCTGGGAGACCGTCCCAGACCGTCCCGAGAAGACCCCCGGGGCGGCCCTGGACGGGCTCTCGGGCCCCGTGGGCGCGGCCGCCGCCAAGGTCCGCGGAGCGTCCGTCGAGGCCGAGACCAGGATCGCCTCCGCCGTCTGCACCATGGATGCGGCAGACCTCGCGGCCGTCTCCGTGGAGGGCCCCGACGGGTGCGCCCCCGGCGCCCCGTGGCCCATCCTCGAGCGCCCCATGGCCCGCCGGGCGGCCGCCGAGGAGCGCTCCGTCAGGGCCCGGGCCCTCTCCGAGCGCGCCCAGGCACGCCTCCAAGTGGAGTCCGTGAGGCCCTCGGACACCGCCGGGCTCCAAGCGGCGTGGCTCGCGTCTTTGGCCGAGGCCGCCGAAAGGCTCGCGGAGGAGGAGCGCGAGCGCTCCCGCCGAAGGCACCGGGTGGACTTCAGGGAAACCCGGGGGAATCCGGCGGAAGCCAGGGCGGAGTCCCCCGAGGGCACCGACGGAGCCCTCGGGGATGCCTTCGCGGCCCTCGAGGATGCCGGCATCGCCCCGGCGTTGCTCTCCGAGGCCCGGGCCCTGGGCATCGTGGGGGATTCCGGGGAGGCGCCCCGGGAGGCCCCGGCAGGCCCTGCCGGTCTGGTCCCGGCCGAGGGCCGGGGGACCACTGCGGCACCGTCCCGGGAGGCCCCCGCAAAGACCCCGCGGCACCGTCGCGGGAGGGCCGCCGACATCCCGGCACCGCCTTTGGCGGCACCCTCGGAGGACGTCGCGGACGCCCCCGGGGACCGCCTGCGGGACATCGGGGGGCACGAGCTCTAGTCGAAAGGAGGGCCACCATGGCCCCTATGGACATCTACGGATCGCTCTCGACGGTCTTCTCGGCGCCCAAGGCACCCCGAGAGGCTCCCGTGGCGCCCCCGGAGGGCGCCTGCGGAAACGCCTCGGGGCGCCGGGCGGACCTCGCGGGATACCCCGCCATCTCCTCCTGGGGCGACTTCTGCCCGGTGCCCGCCAGGGCCGTCGAGGGCAGGGCCGCGGAGCTCGCCCAGGTGAGGGCCGCCCTTGCCCGCCCCGAGAGCTCCAACGTGGTGCTCCTGGGCCGTGCCGGCACGGGTAAGTCCACCATCGCCTACGAGGCCGCCAGGACCGACGGGGACCGCCTCTGGCTGGAGCTCGACGTGGCGTCCATGACGGCGGGGCTCGCAAACCCCGACGAGCTCGGCGCCCGCCTGAAGCAGGTATTCTCCGAGGCGTCGGGGCTCGCCTCCCGCGAGGACGCAGACGTCGTCCTGTTCATCGACGAGTTCCACCAGCTCCAGGCCCTCTCCTACGGAGCCGTGGAGGCCCTGAAGCCCCTCCTCGCCCGTACCGCGGACACCCGTGTCCACGTGGTGGCAGCCACCACCATGGAGGAGTGGGCCGAGCACCTGTCGGCCAACAAGGCCCTGGCCGAGCGCTTCGGGCGGGTGACCGTGGCCCCCATGGACCACGACGCCTGCGTCTCGGTGGTCCAGGCCTTCCTGGAGCGCCACCTGGAGGAGGGCTGCCGGATCCCGCCGGGTTTCGCTGCCTCCCTCGTCAAGGCCACCGACGACT
>CBCSOI010000334.1:0-2176 GCA_965141595.1 uncultured Atopobiaceae bacterium
CGCCAGACCGTCCGCCACGGCCACATCCAGGTGAACGGCCGCCGCGTGGACATCCCCTCCTACCGCGTGAAGGGCGGCGACGTCGTGTCCGTCGCCCCCAAGTACTCCGACCTCCTTCCCATCAAGGAGGCCATCATCGCCTCCGAGCACATGGCTGTGCCGTCGTGGCTCGAGGTCGACATCGAGAAGCTCTCGGGCAAGGTGCTCCAGGTGCCCTCCCGCGACCAGATCGACCTCGACATCAACGCCCAGCTCATCGTCGAGCTCTACTCCAAGTAGCCCGTCACCCCGGTTGGAGGTATACATGTCCGAGTTCATCCGACCGCAGGTGTCGGTGGAAGAGGTCAAGGGCGACGTCGCCCGCGTGACCGTGGAGCCGCTCGAGCGCGGTTTCGGCGACACGCTGGGCAACTCCATTCGCCGTGTGCTCCTCTCCTCCCTGGAGGGGGCGGCCGTCCAGGCCATCCGCATCGACGGCGTGCAGCACGAGTTCACCACCGTCGAGGGCGTCTACGAGGACGTCACCGACATCGTGCTCAACGTGAAGCGTCTCGTCTTCCAGCGCACCGGCTCCGTCGACACCGCCGAGTGCGAGGTCAACATCGACGGTCCCGCCACCGTCTCCGGCGCCGACTTCTCCGTCCCCGCCGGCTTCGAGCTGGTCAACCCCGAGCTGGTCATCTGCCACCTCGGCGAGGGCGCGCACCTCAAGATGACCATGTACGTGGGCTGCGGCCGCGGCTACGTCTCCGGCGAGAGCAACGAGGGCGATAACGACGCCATCGGCGTCATCCACGTCGACTCCCTCTACTCCCCGGTGCGCCGCTGCGCCAAGACCGTCGAGCCCTGCCGCGTGGGCCAGCACACCGACTTCGACCGCCTCGTCCTCGAGATCGAGACCAACGGCGCCATGACCCCCCGCGAGGCCGTGGTCGACGCTGCCAACATCATCAACCAGCACATGAGCGCCTTCATGTCGCTGGACGAGGAGGGCGAGGACGAGGAGGAGGTCTCCATCTTCGCCACCGGCGAGGAGGACGACAACAGCGAGCTTGACAAGGCCATCGAGGGGCTTGACCTTTCGGTCCGCTCCTACAACTGCCTCAAGCGCGCCGGCATCCACTCCGTGCGCCAGCTCGTGGACTTCTCCGAGAACGACCTGCTCAACATTCGCAACTTCGGCGTGAAGTCCATCGAGGAGGTCAAGGACAAGCTCGAGTCCATGGGCCTCGGCCTCAAGGCCTGACGTCGACGACACTGAACTTTTAGGAGTAACGCAACATGAGGCACCAGAAGAAGCGCGGTATGAAGCTCGGCACCGATGCCAGCCATACCAAGGCTATGAAGAAGAGCCTGGTCGCGGCGCTGCTTGCCAACGACCGCATCAAGACCACGCTCCCCCGCGCGAAGGCCATCCGCGGCAACGTGGACCGCGTCATCACGTGGGCCAAGAAGGGCGACCTGCACTCCCGTCGCCTTGCCATCGCCGCCGTGGGCGACAAGGAGATCGTGCGCGAGGTCTTCGAGAAGGCCGAGCAGGGCATGTGGGCCGACCGCAACGGCGGCTACACCCGCATCATGAAGCTCGGTCCCCGCAAGGGCGACAACGCCGAGATCGCCATCATCGAGCTCGTCAACGAGCCGGTGAAGAAGGCCGCCGCCCCCACCAAGGTGGAGCCGGTCGCCGAGAAGACCGAGGACGCCGAGTAGGCGGTCCTGCGGCAACGCCTGACCCACGGGGCCTCGAAGGTTACTTCGGGGCCCCGTTCCTTTGACCGCCCGGACCGCGAGGGGAGGGGACATGCTCGAGACACGCGCCGTCTGGCTTTCCCACGGCGAGGGTGCGCCCTGGGCGGTGGAGGATACCACCCTGGCAGTGGGGCGGGGCGAGGACCTCTGCCTCGTGGGTCGCAACGGCTCAGGCAAGAGCACGCTCCTCTCGGCGCTGAACGGCGGTCTTCCTGCAGGGTGGGGCGAGGTCGTGGTGGACGGTGCCGCCGTGGGGAGCGGCCGGTCGTCGCGCCTCGAGGCGGCACGGGCCGTGGGGCTCGTCCCCCAGGACCCCGGGTCGCGCATCCTCGGCTCCACGGTGGCCGAGGCTGTCGCCTTCGTGCCCCGGAACCTCGGCCTCGCCGCGGGGGCCGTCGCGCGTCGCGTGGCGTGGGCCCTCGACACC
>CBCSOI010000335.1:0-2162 GCA_965141595.1 uncultured Atopobiaceae bacterium
AACCCGTATGCCTGACCCTGTGCCGCCACGGCGAACACGCCGCCGGACCCCTGCACGTCGGAGATGGAGCCGCCGGCCGGGGCCATGAGAATAAGGCCCGTGACCATGTCCCCACGATCCCGCTTCAAGGGGTTGCCGCCCACGATGTAGTCCACGTCGGAAGCGGCCTCGTCGGAGGTCATGGTGTTGGTCAGAGTGGTGGTCACTGTGTAGCTCGTCGTACCGTCGGCGTTCTTGGTGCCCTCGCCCACGTTGGTGGACATGTCGAGGTACCAGTCGATCTTGGACCAGGTCTGATCGTTCACGTACACGCCCAGCACCGGCCTAACGGGGTCCTGAGACAGCTCCCCCGAGGCGGAGAGCGCCTCCACCACGGCCTGGGCCCGCTCGTCCGCCATCCACATCTTGAAAGTGCCCGCCTCCACCTGCTGGCCGAAGGTCTCCGCCAGCTTGGGAAGCTCCACGTTGCCCAGGCCCGACACCACAGCGTTGAACGCCCGACCGGCCACGGCGGAGAAGAAAGCGTCCGTCTCCTCAGTCGGGAGCTGGTTGTAGGCGTCGTGGGAGAGCACCTGGTTGACGTTGCCCGCGTCAACGGTATAGCCGTACTCGCTGATGGAGGCGCCTGTGAGACCCATCAGGGCCGAGAGGAACTCGGGCGTGACCGCGATGACACCGTCGACCACCTGACCGCGAACCACACGCCAGTACTCGGAGGCCATCTGCGCCACGCGGGGGAACTGCGGGGTCATGGTGACGGATCCGGGCGTGTTGGCCATGGAGCCGGCGTTGAGGTACGAGGCCTCCTCGGGCTCCACGGCATAGGAGAGGTCGACGGCACCGATGGCGGCAGCCTGCATGGAGGCGAACTCGCCTATCTCCATATGGCCGTCGGTGACGGTGATCGTGCCCCAAGAACCGGGGAAGCCGCCGGCCGCGCGAATCTCGGCCCCGGTCATCGCCAGCACCAGGTACGTCTTGGTCTGGCCGTCCGCACCCAGCATGCCGGGCACGGCGGGCAGCACGTTGCCGGCCTCCCCCACCAGGCGGTTGGCGTTGTCCACCATGGGACGCGCCTTGTCCAGCAGCGTGTTGAGCTGGCCGATGTGGAAGGGCTCCATGGAGTCCAGCGTGGAGGCCATGGTGCCCAGGGGCTGCTGCATCACGCCCAGGGCCTGGATGAGCTGCTGGATCGTGGGGATGTCAACCGTGCCGCCACTGCCCACGAGGTTCTTGAGGTTGACGCCGGCGAGGGCGTCGCCGAGGGGCACGATGCCATTGGTGGCGAGGTCGTCCAGCGAGGAGCAGAGCTCGCGGGCCTGGCGGACGTCCGTGCCCAGCACGGGCACGGACTGCGCGGCGGTCCAGAGCGGGCCCTCGGTGGTGCGGTGCATGGCCTGGGCGCTGCTCGCGATGGAGGCGGCGGAGCGCTTGACGGCGTCGGAGTCGCCCGAGGTGGCGGCCTTGGAGAACTCGTCCACCTGACCCATGAGCGAGGAGGCGTCGTCGCGAAGGCCGCGGGCGTCGTTGACGAGGAGGGCGCCGCAGATGCCGAGGGCCACCACGAGCACGACCACCACGGCGAGCACGACCTTGGGCCAGGCGCGCTTGCGACGGCGGCGCCGCTTCACGCGCACGACCTCTGACCCGCGGTCCGAGGACGACGGGATGTCGTGGTCCTCCACGGGGATGGCGAAGTCGCTGGGGAGCGCCGGCCACTCGGAGGACTCCTGCGCAGGCGCCGGTGCGGGCCCGCGACGGGGCGCACGGCCCTCACCCGCCTGTTGAGGCCCGGGCTCTCGCCGCTGCTGCGGCCACTGCGGATGCGGCGGCTGCGACGACGGCGCGGGCTGCCCACCCTGCTGCGGCATGGGGAGATATGGGTTCTGTCGCTCGGGCCCACGGTTGTCCCGGCCCCCGGCGGACGGTTGCCCGCCGGGCTGCCTGAAGTGCTTTGCCACGAAGATCCTCCTCGGTCTTTTTGGCGGCTATGCGGTTGGGTCAGCGGTTGTGGGCCCGCTTTGAAGGGCCGCCAGCGGCGGCCCAAGTCACATCAGTTGACAGCGGTGGGGATGCCGGGCGGGCAACGTAGGGGCGGTTTCACCCGGACGCCAGAGGTATCGGGATAGTTGCGAGGTTATCGCCGCGCCCCGGCGCTGCCG
>CBCSOI010000336.1:0-2151 GCA_965141595.1 uncultured Atopobiaceae bacterium
GCCGAAGACCATATCCTGCGACGGCACCGTCAGCACCTTGCCGGAGGCGGGGGTGCGCAGGTTGTTGGACGACAGCATGAGCACGCGGGCCTCGGTCTGGGCCTGGGTGGACAGCGGGACGTGCACCGACATCTGGTCGCCGTCGAAGTCCGCGTTGAAGGGCTTGCAGACGAGCGGGTGCAGGTGGATGGCCTTGCCCTCGATGAGCACGGGCTCGAACGCCTGGATGGACAGGCGGTGCAGGGTGGGGGCGCGGTTGAGGAGCACGAGGCGGTCGGAGATGACCTCCTCGAGGACGTCCCACACGCCCGGCTCGGAGCGGTCGATGGCGCGCTTGGCGCCCTTGATGTTCTCCACCTTGCCGAGCTCGACGAGGCGGCGCATCACGAAGGGCTTGAACAGCTCGAGGGCCATGGTCTTGGGCAGGCCGCACTGGTGCAGCTTGAGCTGGGGGTCGACGACGATGACCGAGCGGCCGGAGTAGTCGACGCGTTTGCCCAGGAGGTTCTGGCGGAAGCGGCCCTGCTTGCCCTTGAGGGTCTCGGCGAGGGACTTGAGGGGCCTGCCGCCACGGCCGGTGACGGGACGCCCGCGGCGGCCGTTGTCGAACAGGGCGTCGACGGCCTCCTGCAGCATGCGCTTCTCGTTGTTGACGATGATGTCGGGGGCCTCGAGGTCGAGCAGGCGCTTGAGGCGGTTGTTGCGGTTGATGACGCGGCGATAGAGGTCGTTGAGGTCGGAGGAGGCGAAGCGGCCGCCGTCGAGCTGCACCATGGAGCGCAGGTCGGGCGGGATGACCGGGATGACGTCCAAGATCATGTTGGTGGGGTCGTTGCCGCCCTCCATGAAGGCCTCGACGATCTCCAGGCGCTTGACGGCCTTCTCGCGGCGCTGCTTCTGGCCCTTCTCGTTCTCGAGGATGGCGCGCAGCTCCTTGGCGGTGGCGGCGAGGTCGATGTCGGCGAGCAGGTCGCGCACGGCCTCAGCACCCATGCCGCCGTCGAAGTACAGCGAGTAATACTTCTTCATCTCGCGGAACAGGGCCTCGTCGGCGATGAGCTCGCCCTTGGCCACGGTCATGAACTTGTCGAAGGCGTCCGTGCGGAGCTGCTTCTCCTCGGCGTACTCCTCCTCGAGGTCGGCGATCTCGGCGCGGATCTCGTCGGCGGACATGGGCTCCACGTCGCCGAACTCGTCCTCGCCGCCCTCGCCCTGCTCGCGGATGCGGGCGATCTGCTCGTCGCGCTCGGCATCGAGCTGCTCGAGGTCGGCGGCCAGCTCCTCCTTGAGGTCGGCGGCGTCGGCCTCGCGGGCCTCGACGTCGACCTTGGTGATGACGTAGCTCGCGAAGTAGAGCACCTTCTCGAGGTCCTTGGACTTCATGTCGAGCATGCGGGCGAGCGGGAAGCTCGTGGGGCTCTTGAAGTACCAGATGTGGCTCACGGGAGCGGCGAGCTCGATGTGGCCCATGCGCTCGCGGCGGACCTTGGAGCTGGTCACCTCGACGCCGCAGCGATCGCAGACGATGCCCTTGAAGCGGATGCCCTTGTACTTGCCGCAGGCGCACTCCCAGTCCTTGGAGGGCCCGAAGATCTTCTCGCAGAAGAGGCCGTCGCGCTCGGGCTTCAGCGAGCGGTAGTTGATGGTCTCGGGCTTCTTGACCTCGCCGTGCGACCAGGAACGGATCTGCTCGGCAGAGGCCAGGGAGATCTTGATGGCGTCGAAATCAGTGCTGTCGAAATCTGCCACAGGGCTACTCCTTATCAGAATCGAGGTCGGCGACGAGGTCGTCGGTGACGACCTGGGCGGCGCCGATCAGGTCGTCGGCGTCGGCGTCGGCGAAGGCCTCCACGGCGTCGACGGTGACCTGGGCCGGGGCGGCAGCGGGCGCCTCGGGGCGCTTGTCGGAGATGGGCTCGATGTCGAGGGCGAGGGAGCGGATCTCCTTGACGAGGACCTTGAAGGCCTCGGGGATGGAGGCCTCGGGCACGTTCTCGCCCTTGACGATGGACTCGTAGGCCTTCACGCGGCCGTTGGTGTCGTCGGACTTGATGGTGAGGATCTCCTGGAGGACGTTGGCCGCGCCGTAGGCGTAGAGGGCCCACACCTCCATCTCGCCGAAGCGCTGGCCGCCGAACTGGGCCTTGCCGC
>CBCSOI010000337.1:0-2149 GCA_965141595.1 uncultured Atopobiaceae bacterium
CGGAGGAGTCGCACTCGATGCGCACGGGAGCGTTGAGCTCGAGGAGCTCGCAGCCCTCGGCCTGGGCGCCGGCGATCTCCTCGTCCTGGGCCGTCATGTCGGCCACGCGGCGGCGGTAGACGATGGTGACCTTCTCGGCGCCGCAGCGCACGGCGGAGCGGGCCACGTCCATGGCCACGTTGCCGCCGCCGATGACGGCCACACGCTTGCCGGTGAGGTCGGGCGCCTCGCCGTCGCCCACGGCCCGGAGCATCTCCACGGCGCTGATCACGCCCGGGGAGTCCTCGCCGGGAAGGCCCAGGCGGTTGTCGCCGTGGGCACCGATGGCCAGGTACACGGCGTCGAAGCCGTCGCGCAGCGGACGCAGGTCGTCGATGGGGCACTCGAGCTCCACCTTGATGCCGCAGTCGAGGATCCACTGGATCTCGCCGTCGAGCAGGTCGTGGGGCAGGCGGTAGTTGGGGATGCCGTAGCGCAGCATGCCGCCCAGGTGCCTGCGGGCCTCGAAGATGGTGACGTCGTGACCCATGATGGCCAGGTAGTAGGCCGCCGAGAGGCCCGCGGGGCCGCCGCCCACCACAGCCACGCGCTTGCCGGTGGCAGGCGCTATCCAGGGACGGTAGTCGCCCTCCATGTGGTCCACGGCGAAGCGCTTGAGGCCGCGGATGTTCATGGGGTCGTCCACCATGCCGCGGCGGCAGTACATCTCGCAGGGATGCTCGCACACGTAGCCGCACACGAGGGGCAACGGGTTGTCCTTGCGGATGAGGCGCACGGCGTCGGTGTAGCGGCCGGCCTCCACGAGACTGACGTAGCCGGGGATATCCACGCCGGCCGGGCAGCCGGAGACGCAGGGCACGAGCTCGGACTGCTTGAAGCCGCAGACGTGGTTCTCCACGTGGCTCCTGAAGTCGTCGGCGAAGCCTTGGACTGCCGTGAGGGCCATGGCGGCCGCCTCGTAGCCGATGGCGCAGTCGGCCGAGAGGTAGATGCTGCGCGCGGTGCGCTCGATGAGGCCGAGGGTCGCCGGGGTGGCGCGGTTCTCGAGCACCTCCTCGAACAGGTCGTGCAGCGCGTTGAGGCCCACGCGGCAAGGGGTGCACTTGCCGCAGCTCTGGGTGGCGCACATGGCGATGTAGGCGGCGGTGAACTCCACGGGGCACGGGGCCAGCGAGCTCACCGACAGCCGCCCTTCGAGGGCGCGGTGCAGGCCGTCCATGACGGCCTGGGCCTCGCTCCTCTCCATGACGTGCAGTCGAGCCATTCCTGCTCCTCTCTCGGGATTGGGGGCAACTGACATTTCAGTCGCACGCACCATCATAGACCACGAGAGCCTGAAAGCATCGACGGGGCGGGATGCGGGGGCGTCCGACAGGGCGGATGTGGCAGAGGCCTCCGGGCCGCCTGCCACGCGGGACAAAGGTGCCTGGACCATCTGTCACGTGACAGAGGTGCCTGACCCATCTCTCACTACGTCTATTTACTACTTTATGACTCCCGGACATGCCGGGGACAGCTCGAGCGCTCGTTGCATCCGTGGGCTCGTTGCATGGGCCCAGGGTCGTCCGATGTCTCGTTGCATGGCGCCGGCCCCGTCCGGGCCCTCGCTGTATGGAATTCCATGCAGCGAGGGCCCGGGTTGCGCCCATACAACGAACGGCCGGATGGGACCGCAGCCACATGGCGGACGACCGGATATGGGTCCAGGCACCTGGCTCGAACATGCGGGGTGGCGACACGGGTACTTGCCGTGCGACGGAGCCGCCTGACCCACACTCCGCTTCGCCCGTTTCTCTCGTTATGGCGTGGGCATGCCGAAGCGGGCTCCGGCATGGGTTTTGGCCGCCCTATGCCCCGGAACCCATGCCAGAGGCGCCCCCGGCGTGGGTTTTGGCCACCAGATGCCGGGAGACCCATGCCACAGGGGCCTTTGGCATGGGCAGCTGTTCGATCAGGCCCTCCCGCCGCGGCGGCGCGGACCACGGCGGCGCGGCATCGACGCCGATGCACCATGCCCTGGCGCGATATCGACGCCGGCGCGCCACGACGGGCGCGGGAAACCCGTCGAACCGGCCGAGATGCGCGCCGCGACGACATGGTCCCGGCAAAGGTGCCACGGCGGCGCGGGACGGCCCGGCCGGCGAAGTGG
>CBCSOI010000338.1:0-2143 GCA_965141595.1 uncultured Atopobiaceae bacterium
CCGCGCCCTACTACTACGACATCGGCGCCTACGTCCCCGGCGACCACGTCCACCCCGCCTACTACCCCGGATCCACCGCCCCCGCCGAGGGCGTCCCCGCGACCCCCGCCACGGACGGCTGGCAGTTCGACGGCTGGAACACTGCGGCCGACGGCACCGGCGACGGCTTCGACGCGTCCACGGCCATCAACGGCAGTGTCAAGGTCTACGGCCAGTGGTCGCCCAAGCCGGTGAGGGTGGTCTTCGACCTCGGCGGCGGCACCCTCACGGACCCCGACGACGAGGATGCCGTGCCCACGTCCGGCCCCATCGTCCAGGACAAGCACGCTCTGGAGACCGTGACGCCCCCGGCCGGCACCCCGGTGCGCGAGGGCTACTCCTTCATGGGCTGGAGCACCGAGGAGGACGCGCTCGAGCCCGACTACGACCCTGACAAGCAGCTTTGGGAGGAACCTGACGGCACCCGCACCTACCATGCCGTGTGGGTCCCCAACCCGGTGACCGCCATCACCGCCGAGACCCGCAACGCCACCGACCCCGAGGCCGCGCACCCGCAGGTGGGCGACGACCTCGTCACCACCGTCACGGCCTCCAACACCGGCGATCCCGACAGCTACTGGAAGGACGTCGACGCCACGGTGACGCTCCCCGACGGCGTGGACCTCGCCGACGAGCCCGTCACCGTGAGCTACCCCGACGGTACCGAGAGGACCTTCGACCCCAAGGAGCTCTTCGACGCCCAGACCCGCACCGTACGCGTGCCCCTGGGCAGCGTGCCCGGCAACTCCAAGGTGGTCATGAGGCTCCACACCACGGTGAACGGCAACGCGCTCGAGAAGCGCCCCGAGAACCCGGACGACCCCGACAGCCCCGCCGTTCCGCCCGTGCAGATCCCCGTGGGCGCCGCCGGCTCCAACCCCGACGGCAGCCCGGTGCCCGAGGAGGCACGGGAGACGGTGCCCCGCGGCGGTGACGAGGACGTCCTGCCCGACGACCCCGAGCCCGCCGTCGAGAAGACCGTCACCGACGTCACCCGCGGCGACGCCGTGGACGCCCAGGTGGGCGACATCCTCCGCTACACCGTGACCGTCACCAACCCGGTGCCCTACTCGCTCCTCAAGGACGCCCATGCCACCGACCTCCTGCCGGCCGGCATCGACCTCGACCGCGACTCCGTGCGCGTGACCTACGCCGACGGCACCGAGGCCGCCATGGACCCGGCCCTCGTCTACGACGAGGCAACCCACACCCTCACGGTGCCTGTAGGCGACGTGGCCGGCGGCGACACCGTCACGGTGACGTTCGAGGGCTCCATCGACCGCTCCGTGGTGGACAGCGAGACGCCCGGCGCCCGCGACGTGGGCAACGTGGCCGTCCTCGACGGCGACACCCCCGAGGACAACGAGGTCCCCACCGAGCGCTCCTCCAAGGTGTTCCCGGCCGGCTGGATCCGCTTCGCCGTGCCCGAGCCCAGCCTCTCCAAGACCGTGGTGGACGACGACGCCCAGGACGGCTTCTTCGAGGGCGACCAGGTGACCTACACCATCGAGGTGGGCAACGCCACGGCCGGCACCGTGTGGGAGGACGTGGTGGTGCATGACACCCTGCCTGAGGGCCTCTCCATCGTCCCGACCTCCTTGGTGCTGGAGCACCCCGACGGGACGCGCGAGCGCCTGGCCCGCGACCTCTACGACCCCGAGACCCGCGAGCTCACGGTGCCCGTGGGCGACGTCGCCGGCGGCGAGGTGTGGCGCGTGCTCTACTCCTGCGACCTCCATGCCCCGGAGGGCGGCGGCTCGGTGGTGAACAAGGCGAGCGCCAGCGGCTCCGGCTTCGGGCCCACGGGCTCCGAGGAGGGCGGCCCCCAGACCGGCGGAACCGTTGCCATCGACGCGGCCGGCGAGGCGCGCATCGAGGCCGTGCGGCCCGAGGCCACGCTGCCCGACACCGGCGGCTCGGGCACCGGCGGCGCGTCCGTCACCACGACGACCCGCACCGAGCGGACGGTGCGCCGGGTCCTGCGCGGCCTCGCCGTGCTGCCCGTGACCGGCGACCGCATGGTGGACGGCGCCATCACCCTGGGCGCGTGCGTGATCGTGGCCGTGGTGGCTGCCTTGGCCCAGTGGCTGCTGAGGGTCTGCTG
>CBCSOI010000339.1:0-2125 GCA_965141595.1 uncultured Atopobiaceae bacterium
GGCCCAATCCGGGCGGGTTTCAAACCGCGGGCTTGTATGGGGGCCGCCGCACGGGCGGGGGGGGCGGCCCGGGCCCTGCGCATCTCGCAGTCGTCGCTCAGCCGGTCCATGGTGGCGCTGGAGGCCGAGCTCGGTCAGCACCTGTTCGAGCGGGGCCGCAACGCCGCCGAGTTCAACGACGCCGGCCGCTGCGCCCTCCTCCACGCCCGCACCCTCCTGGCCGACGAGCAGGCCATGCTCGACGCCTTCGACGGCCTCGCCCGGAAGCGGCGCACCCTGCGCATCGCGTCAGTCGCACCGTCGCCGGTGTGGCGCCTCACCTCCCTGGTGGTGGAGCGCTGCCCGGGAACGCTGCTGGAGCCCTCCCTGACCGACGACGGCGCGCGGGTCACCTACCACCTCTCGTCGCGCCTGGACGCCCCCGATCCGGTGCGACAGGTCATGGCCCGGGTACGGGCACTCGCGGAGCAGCGGGGGTAGGGGCCGGGGACGGCTGGCGGCCCCGCCGCATCCGGGCGCTCGCTGCATGGCGGGCCGCCGCCCGGTCGGCCCCAGGGTTGCAACCCGACGGTTATAGGCACTCCACCAGCGGAGACTTCCCCGCAGGGACGCCCGACGCCACAGTGGGGGAAACCCGTGAGAAAGGACCCCCATGCAGACCGTCACCCTCAACAACGGCGTCGAGATGCCCCAGCTGGGCTTCGGCGTCTTCCAGATCCCCGACGCGGCCCAGTGCCAGCAGGCCGTGGAGGACGCCCTCTCGGTGGGCTACCGCTCCATCGACACCGCGGCCAGCTACGGCAACGAGGAGGCCGTGGGTGCCGCCATCGCCGCGTCCGGCGTGGACCGCAACGAGCTCTTCGTCACCACCAAGCTCTGGATCTCCGACGCCTCCTACGAGGGGGCCAAGCGCGGCTTCGACGCGTCCATGAGGCGCCTGGGCCTGGACTACCTGGACCTCTACCTCATCCACCAGCCCCTGGGCGACGTCTTCGGCGCCTGGCGAGCAATGGAGGAGCTCTACGAGCAGGGCGTGGTCCGCGCCATCGGCACCGCCAACTTCTATCCGGACCGCCTGGCCGACCTCAAGACCTTCAACCGCGTGACCCCCGCCGTGAACCAGGTGGAGTGCAACGTGTTCTTCCAGCAGTGGAAGGCCCAGGCCTACATGGAGTCGGCCGACATCCAGATGGAGGGGTGGGCGCCGTTCGCCGAGGGGCGCAACAACCTGTTCTCCAACCCCTCCCTGGAGGCCATCGCCCAGGCCCACGGCAAGACCGTGGCCCAGGTGGTGCTCCGCTGGCAGATCCAGCGCGGCATCGTGTGCATCCCCAAGAGCGTGCGCCGCGAGCGCATGGAGCAGAACTTCGATGTATTCGACTTCGAGCTCTCCGACGCCGAGATGCAGGCCATCCGCGGCCTCGACACCCACAAAAGCTGCTTCTTCGACCACCGCGACCCGGCCACGGTGGAGCGCCTTGCCGGTCTCGTGCGCAACGTCTAACCCAACGGGAGGATCATCCATGGACGGTTTCGTCTATCAGTACCAGGTTCTCAACTACTTCGGCGAGGGAGCCGTCGACCGCGCCCTCGACGCCGAGCTGCCCGCCATGGGCGACACCGTGATGCTCGCCTTCGGGGGCCGCTCCCTCAAGGCCAGCGGGCTCTACGACCACCTGCGCTCCCGGCTCGAGAAGGCCGGCAAGCGCGTGGTGGACTTCGGCGGCATCATGAGCAACCCCACCTACGAGAAGGTCCAGGAGGGTGCCGAGCTGGCCCGGGCCGAGTCGGTGGACTTCATCCTCGCCGCCGGCGGCGGGTCGGTCTTCGACTGCTGCAAGGTGGTGAGCGCCCAGGCCCTGCTCGACCGCGACATCGACCAGTTCGAGCACGTGGAGGGTAGGCTGCCGGACGAGTTCATCCCCATGGGCTGCGTGGTCACGCTCTCGGGCACCGGTGCCGAGCAGAACAACGGCGGCGTCATCACCAACGAGGAGACCCATGTGAAGGGCCCGTTTGTGGGGGCCATGCCCGCATGGGCCGCCCTCGACCCGGCATTCACACTCACCGTGCCGCGGACGCAGTTCATGAGCGGGGCCTACGACTCGCTCTCCCACTGCATGGA
>CBCSOI010000340.1:0-2112 GCA_965141595.1 uncultured Atopobiaceae bacterium
CCATGGGGCCCGCCACCAGGGCAGGCGCCTACCCCCGGCCCGTCAGGAGCTCCCGGGCGTGGGCGAGGCTCGCCTCGGACTCGTCGCCGGCCAGCATGCGGGCGATCTCGGCGACGCGCTCCTCGCCCTCCACCTCGTCGATGCGGGTCTCGGGCACGCCGTCGGGGCCCTCGACCTTGCGCACCACGAAGTGCGCGTCGCCGGCCACGGCCACCTGGGGCAGGTGCGTCACGCAGACCACCTGGTGGCTTTCCGCGAGGTCCGAGAGCACCTGGGCGAGGGCCACGGCCGTGGTGCCGCCCACGCCGGCGTCCACCTCGTCGAACACGAGGGTCTCCACCTCGTCGGCGTCGCCGAGCACCACCTTGCAGGCCAGCGTCACGCGGCTCACCTCGCCGCCGGACGCCACCTTGCGCAGGGGGCGGGGCGCCATGCCCTCGCCGGGCCGGTACATGAGCTCCACGGAGCTGGGGCCGGCGGCGGTCCAATCGGCGCGGACAAGCGGCGTCACGGCCACCTCGAGCGAGGCGCTGCCCATCATAAGGCGCCCCATCTGGGCCGTCACGGCCTCGGACAGCCCCGCGGCGGCCTCGCCCCTCAGGCGGTCCACCTCGGCGGCCCGCTCCGCGAGCACCCGCTCGGCGGCGTCGACGGCAGCCCGGGCCTGGGCCTCGGCCTCGCCGGTGCCCTCGGCGGCCTCCACGACCTCGGCCGCGGCGGCGCGGCGGCCGAAGACGTCGGCCATGGTGGGGCCGAAGGTGCGCATGAGGCCCTGGAGCTCGGCCTGGCGCGACTGCATGGACGCGAGCTCGGCCGGGTCGAGGTCCTGGGCGTCGCGGTAGGAGCGCAGCGACGCGGCCACGTCCTCGGCCTCGATGAGGGCCGACTCCAACGAGGCTGCGAACCCCTCGAGGGCGGGGTCGGCCGAGGAGGCCTGGCGCAGGTCGCGCACGGCCTCGGACAGGCGGTCGGCCACGCCGTCGTCTGCGGTCACGGCCCGGTAGGCGTCGTTGGCGGCACGCATGAGCATCTCGGCGTTCTCGGCCTTGGGCAGGCGCTCCGCCAGCTCCTCGAGCTCGTGCTCGCCCGGCCCCACGGCGTCGATGCGGTCGAGCTCGTAGCGGGCCTGGTCCAGGCGCCCCGCCGCCGTGCGCCCGAGCTCGAGGACGCGGTCGAGCTCCCGGGCGGCATCGCGGGCCGCGGTCAGGGCCTCGCGGTAGGCCCCCTTGGCCGCGGCCATGGGGGCGCCCACCCAGGCGTCGAGGAGCTCGGCGTGGTGGGCTGCCGAGAGGAGCCGCTGGTGCTCATGCTGGCCGCAGAGGTCCACGGTGGCGCCGAGGGTCTCCGCCAGCTCCCTCACCGACGAGATGGAGCCGTCGACGCTCACCCGGCTGCGGCCGCGGCCGTCCACACGGCGCTTGACCACGTGGCCGTCCTCGTCGTCTCCCGCGAAGTAGCGGCCCTCCACCGTGAGGCCCTTGGCGCCCTCGCGCACCATGTCGGCGTTGGACCGCTCGCCCACGAGGAGCTTCACGGCCGATAGCAGGGCGGTCTTTCCCGAGCCGCTCTCGCCGGTAATGACGGTGAGGCCGTCGGAGAAGGCGATGGACGCGTCGCGGATGAGCGCGACGTCGGTGGCGTGTATGGCGTCGATCATGATCTGGTGCCTCCGTAGAAGACGCGCGAGACGCTCCGGTAGAAGCCGTGGGTGTCGTCGTCGAGCAGGACGATGTCGCCGGGGCCCCGGCTCACACGCACCTCCATGGGCACGAGGCCGTCCGGGCCCTCCATGAGGCGCCCGTCGCAGAAGACGCACCGCTCCACGGGCCGCTCCGGCGCCATGGACAGCTCCACCACGTCGGACGGCGAGGTGAGGAACGCGCGCGCCAGGATGGTGTGGGGCGCCACGGGCACGTTGACCATGCCGTTGAACTCGGGCGTCACGATGGGGCCGCCCGCGGAGAGCGCATAGCCGGTGGAGCCGGTGGCCGTGGCCACGACGAAGCCGTCGGCCCGGAGGCGGTCGATGGGGCTGCCCGACACCGACACGTCGAACTCCACGAGGTTGCCCATGGCGCCGCGCGAGAGGGCCATCTCGTTGAGGCAGAAGAC
>CBCSOI010000341.1:0-2052 GCA_965141595.1 uncultured Atopobiaceae bacterium
CCCGCCACCGTGGCCTGGGAGGACCCGGCGGGGTTGCTCCTCGCCGCCGACAAGCCCTGCGGCCTGCTCGTGCACTCCGACGGCACCGGCGCCGAGTGCCTCGTGGACCGCGTGCAGGCGCGCCTCGCCGCCGACGGGCGCGTCAGGGAGGCCCACCCGGTGCAGCGTATCGACGTCGACACCTCGGGCCTCGTGCTCTTCTCGCTGGCCCCCGAGTTCCAGGCCGCCGTGGACGCCCAGGTGGCCGACGGCTCCATGGAGAAGGTCTACCTGACGCTGCTGGCCGGGTCCGTTGACCGCGAGCTCACGGTGGAGCGGCCCGTGGGCCGCGACCGCCACGACGCGCGCCGCATGCACGTGGGGGCCGGCCGCCCGGCCCTGACGCGCATCTCGCCCGTGGCCCCCGTGCGCCTCCCCGGCGGCCGCGAGGCCACGCTCTGCACGGCCTCCATCCACACGGGTCGCCGCCACCAGATCAGGGCCCATGCGGCCTGGGCGGGCCATCCCGTGGTGGGCGACCGCCTCTACGGCGGCCCCGCGGCCAGCGGCCTCATGCTCCACGCGTGGCGGGAGGCCTTCACGCACCCGCTCACGGGGCAGCGCCTCCACGTGGAGGCGCCGGTGCCCGACCGCATGGCCCCCTTTGTGCCCGAAGGGGCCCTCTAGGGGAAGGGGCGCCGTGTCGGGAGGTGCGCCGAGTAGCCACTTGGTGCATGGCGCCGGCCCCTCCGGTGCGGAAAAGTGCGCCAAGTAGCTACCTGGTGCAGGTCGGGGCGCCCCTCTCGCACCGGGAGGTGCACCAGGTGGCCACCTGGCGCATATCGGGGCGCCCTTCTCGCGCCAGTAGGTGCACCAAGTAGCCACCTGGTGCATGCAGCCAGCCCCCCGGTGCCGAAAAGTGCGCCGACCGGCCACCTGGTGCAGGTCGGCGGGTCGGGGCCGCCCGCCCTCCGCCCCCTGTGACGTTTTCATGGACGAAAGACCCGCCGCTCCCTCGGTCAAGAACAGTCCGAACTCATACAGTATGATTTCGGACCGTTGGCCGTCGGGCGCCGCGGCGTCTCCCGGCCACCGCCATCGTCGAGAGGGAGTCACCCATGGCAGAGCCCCGGGAAGACGGGTCCGTAGAGACCTTCCGCGACACCTACGCCGCCATCGACCGCGTCTACGACATGTACGCCCGCGGCTGTGGCGTGTCGCCGACGGAGTTCTGGTGCCTGGCCGCCGTGGCCGACAACGGACTCACGAGCCAGGCGGAGGTGGCCGACCACCTCGGGGCGAGTCGCCAGACCGTGAACTCCGCCTTCAAGCAGCTCTGCTCCCGGGGCCTGGTGGTGCTCGAGCCCGACCCCGACAACGGCCGGGTGAAGAGGGCCCGGCTCACCGAGGAGGGGGACGCCTTCGTGGGGCGCCACCTCGTGGCCCTCGACGAGGCGGAGAAGGCCGTGTGGGAGGCGCTGCCCGCCGCCGACCGGACCATGCTCAATCGCGTCATGGGGCGCTACCTCGCCGCCCTCGCACCGTCCCTGGCATCGCTGAACCGCTGAGCCCCCGTTCGCAAGAAAGGATAACCAGTGCGGCTGATCCTCCACTTCCTGAAGCCCTACCGCCTCAGGTTCCTGCTCATCTGCCTCCTGCTCTGCGTTGACGTCGTGGGCACGCTCGCCATCCCCACCGTCGCCGCGCATATCCTCAACCTGGGTACTGCCCGGGCGTCGTTCTCCCTGCTCGTCGAGGCCGGCGTGCGGATGTCGCTCGTCGCCCTCGTCACGGGCGCCGCCACCACGGCGGCAGCGGCCCTCTGCGCCGGGCTCTGCACCTCCGTGGGGCGCGACATCCGCTGCGCGCTCTACGCCAAGTCCATGAGGCTCTCCGTCTACGACTTCCGCCACTTCGGCGTGGCCTCCGTCACCACCCGCACCTCCTCCGACGTCACCACGGTGCAGACCCTGCTCACCCAGGCCATCCTCATGGTGGTTCCTGTGCCGCTCATGGCTGTGGCCGCGCTCGTGATGACCTTCTCGGTCGACGTCACGGCCGGTTGGTTCCTCG
>CBCSOI010000342.1:0-2048 GCA_965141595.1 uncultured Atopobiaceae bacterium
CCTGCCGGCCCGAGACGGGCTTGCAACCTGCACCAGGTGGCTACTTGGCGCACTTTTCGGGCTGGGAAACGCCTCCGAGGTGCACCAACTAGCCACTTGGTGCACCTCTCGCCAGAAAGACGCCTTCCCCGGCAGCCCTCGGCCGCAGGGGGCCATCCAGAGAGGGTCTTGACCGCCTGAAGGGCGGGCTTAAAGCTATCTTTGGCTATGAAGGGGCGGCGAGCGCCCTGGTCGGTGACGTTGCAACCTGAGGGGGTGGCAAAAGGATGGACGACGAGGAGCTCGGCTTGCCCACGCCGCAGCACTACGAAGGCGAGCGGTTCACCGTCCTCGATTATGCGACGGAAGAATATGCAAATGCCCGGACGCTCGAGGAGGCCATCGCAATCCGGGGCGCCAAGGCGTTTCTCAGGGACCTGGCCCCGGGTGATTTCTCCGAAGACGGTCCGCTAGGTGCTCGGAAGATAGGGACCGCAGAGCTTTGGGCGGAGTCGACCTGGGAAAAGGGCGAGACCGAGCGTGATGTGGAGTGCGAGAGGCTGGCGGTCTCCGTCAAGGAGGGCGACCTGCTCGATGTCCGTCCATGCTCGGGAGATTTGAGCGATTGGGGCTACAGGTTCCACCTCGCCGATGGATCGGCGCTGCCCTATAGCCCTTACCATGACTACGACGACCTGTTCTTCGAACGGGCCTTCGACGGCTTGGTCGCAGGCGAAAGGTTGGTGTGCCGCGCCGAGGGGGTATCCTGCTTTGGCGGCGACGGCGTTCCCGCAGATCCCGATTTCTGCTGGCGGGTCTATTCGTGCAAGGTCACAGTCTATCGGTGCGGCGCGACGAGGGGATAGGTGTCAAGAGCTGCCCATTCGAGGCGTCGGTCGGGCCGCGAGCTTGGAGGGGCACTATGGCGTGCATCTATGCCATGAGCGACATGCATGGCGACATGGAGGCGTTCGACCGGGCCCTCTCTGTCGTGGACCTGGCCGACCCTGCCAACAGGCTGGTCCTGTGCGGAGACTACATGGCGCCGCCGGACACCGATACGACCATGATCAGACGCATCATGGGGATTCAAAATGACCGCCCCGGTCAGGTGATCGCGCTCATGGGCAACCACGAGCTCGCGTATCTCGAGGACCACGGGGACGTGGCGTCGGCGGACGACCCCGTGGTCGCGTGGCTGCGGGGGCTCCCGTACTACTGGGAGACCGACACGCAGATATTCGTCCACGCCGGGGTGGACGAGGAGGCGCAGGACCTGTGGAGGTACGGGTCCGAGGACGCCTATTTCTGCGAGAAGTTCCCCTGGAGCACCGGCGCGTTCTTGAAGGATGTGATCGCGGGGCATGTGGGCACCTCGACCATCGCGGACGACCTGCGGTTCCACGACGTCTACTGGGACGGCCAGAGCCACTTCTACCTCGACGGTTCCGTGCATGTGAGCCATCGGATCCCGGTGCTCAAGTACGACACGGTCGCCCGGAGGTACACCTGCTACCGCTTTGGTTCCGACGGGTCCGCCGAGGAGCACGAGCCCATGCTGTGAGGGGGGGGGCTTTCGGGCCGAGGAGGGCTCCCGACCTGCACCAACTAGCTACTTGGTGCACCTTTCGGCGCAGAGAAGGGCTCCCCACCTGCACCAGGTAGCTACTTGGTGCACTTTTCGGGCCGGGAAGGGCTTCCAAACCTGCACCAACTAGCTACTTGGCGCACCTCCCTCCAAAAGCAGGCGCCCCCGGCAGCACGTCGGCCGCCGGGGGCGCTTGCGTGTCGCAGCCAGCAGGACCTGCCCTCAAGCCACCCCGCCGTAGATGTAGACGACGAAGTTGTCGCCGGTGTCCTGGCTGTGGTCCTCGGTGATGCGGGTCATGCCCAGATGGTCGTAGAAGTGGTAGTTGGAGCGGTTGTCGCTCATGAGGAAGAACCGGGTGCAGCCCGCCTCGCGCATGCGCCTGCGCGCCTCCTCGACAAGGCGCCGCCCAAGGCCTTCGCCCTGCCACTCCGGCTTGATGACGATCAGGTTGATCTGCGCCTGGGCGTACTCGTCGCCG
>CBCSOI010000343.1:0-2048 GCA_965141595.1 uncultured Atopobiaceae bacterium
CTCGGCCCGGGTGGCAGTGCCCTGGGGGTTCAGGGTGCCCGCGCCGGTGCCGGTGAGCAGCCCGGCGTCCACCGCCCAGGCCACGGCGTCCTGTGCGAAGGCGGACACGGCGGAGGCGTCGGGGTAGCCGGACAGGTCGGCGGCCGCGCTCACGTCCAGGCCCTGGGCCTCGGCGTAGTTGCACAACAGGGTGACGGCCTGC
The DNA here is from genome assembly GCA_965141595.1 of uncultured Atopobiaceae bacterium. Classification (GTDB taxonomy): domain Bacteria; phylum Actinomycetota; class Coriobacteriia; order Coriobacteriales; family Atopobiaceae; genus Granulimonas. The sequence goes on from CBCSOI010000343.1 coordinate 203, forward strand.
TCCCGGGTCAGGGCGCTGTCGGGGGCGAAGCCGGTGCTGCTGGCGCCGGAGGTGATTCCGGCCTCATAGGCCCAATCCACGACAGCGGCGCAGTAGGAGCCGGCGGCCACGTCGGCAAAGCCGGCAGAGGCGGAGGCGGCGGGCTCGCCCGCCATGCGGTGGAGGACGGTGACCAGCATGCCCCGGGTGGTAGTCACGTCAGGGCCGAAGGCCTTGGAGGTGACGCCGTTCATCAGGCCCTGCCCGGTGACGGCGGCCACGGCCTCGGCGTACCAGGCGTTGGGGGCCACGTCGGAGTAGCCGGTGTCGTTCAGCACGGCGGCCCAGGCGGCGTTGGAGATGAAGTTGTACTCATCCCGCTGGTTGGTCTTGTTGGTCAGGGTGTTGGCGAAGAGCACCACGTCCAGTTGGGCGTTGTCCGCGCCCGCGCCCTGGTAGGAGATGGCCTGGATGGAGTCGTCCAGGAAGTCGTCGAAGTGCTCGCCGTCGGCGGGGAGGAAGCCCTCCAGCAGCTCCTTGGAGCCGTCCAGCTGCACCAGCACCTGGGCGCCGGCGGGGATGGCGGCGAAGTAGCCGGCGCCGTAGCCGTAGAGGAGGTCGTCGCCCTCGGCCACATAGCTGGCGGTGATCAGGCTGTCGGTGGGGTAGGTGACGTAGGCCAGGGCGTCCATGGCGTTGGGGCTGACGGTCTCCCGCACCAGCGCGCCCTCGTCAAAGAGGGAGACGGCGGACTTCATGGCCTTGGAGCCGTAGCCGATGTAGGGGGTGCCGCTCTTGACGGCGGCCAGGGCCTGCTCGTCCAGGGCGGCCGCGCCGATGATCAGGTCGGCCTGGGAGGCGTCGTCGGTGACGGTGAAGCCCAGGGTGCGCATGGCCTGCCGGTCGTAGTTGTACTCGTAGGAACCGCTGACAAGGGTGGTCTTGACGAAGCCCTTGTCGTTGTCGGCGGGCTTGCCGGAGATGTAGACCACGGGGGCCTTGGGGATGGCCAGGGCCGCGGGGGCGTCGGTCACGCCCACGCCGGAGAGCAGGTAGTCGCCCGCCACGCTCTGCCAGTCGGCGTAGGACACCAGGAAGCTGCCCTCGTACTGGCCCTCGGTGATGAGGGAGACGGACTTGCCGGCCTTCAGCAGGGCGTTGACGGCGGCGGTGGAGTCCTCGGAGGCGTTCATGAGCACCACCTGGGCGTCCTTCACGCCGGAGAAGGAGGAGGTCAGGGAGGCCACGTAATCCAGGGTCTCCTCGTAGTCCAGGACGTCGCCGCAGGCGGCGGAGATGGTCTTATAGGCGGCGGGCTCGGCGCACACCACCATGTCGAAGCCCCGCACCTTGTCGAAGGCGGTGATGCCCTCGGAGTAGAGGACGGGCCAGCCGGTAATCACGGTGCCGTCGTACAGCACGCCGTTGGCCACGCTCCGCTTGGCCTGGTACATGGACACGATCAGGGTGCCGGCGGGGTACTCCACGCCGTTGTAGGTGAAGCTCTGGTCGGTGAGGCTGACCTGGACGCCGTTGCGGGTCAGGTACTCCATCATCTCGGCGGCGGCCTGGAGGTTGGACTGGTGGACGCCGTCCATGGGAATGATATAGCACTCGGGGTAGAAATTGTCGTTCTGGCCCTCCCCGTCGTACTCAGGCCGGAAGAGGTCGGCCTCCGCGCCCTCCACGTCGTACTGGTCGCAGAACCACTGGCCCACCAGCTCGTAGGCGTCGGAGTTGGCGTTGGTCACGCCCCGCTCGAAGATCTTGGTCTGGTTGGTCAGGTAGCCGTCCTTGTGCTCGGCGATGTAGACGGACTGGCCCAGCTGGCCGTAGGCCACGCCCTGCACCATGAACTCGTCATAGG
>CBCSOI010000344.1:0-2036 GCA_965141595.1 uncultured Atopobiaceae bacterium
ATCCGCGGGCGGCGCACCCGGTACATGGCCCCGGTGCGGGCATTATAGCCACAGGGAAGGGGCGCCCATGGAAGACACGCACGGAACCGTGGAGGTCGGGGGGACCTCGCTCGCCTACCGCGGGGAGGGCACGGGGCCCGCGGTGGTGCTCGTCCACGGCAAGGGTAACTCCAAGGAGCTCATGGCCGGGTTGCAGGAGCGCCTGGCGGCCAGCGGGCACCGGGCGGTGGCCTACGACGTGCGGGGCCACGGGGAGAGCGACAAGCCCGCGGCCTTCTCCATGGCCGACCACGTGGCCGACCTCCTGGGGCTCTGTCGCGCCCTCGGGTTGGAGCGGCCCGCCCTGGTGGGGTTCTCCATGGGGTCGTACATCGCGCTCCGGGCGACCGAGCTGCACCCGGATGCGTTCGGGCGGATCGTCCTCATCGGCAGCCGCGGGCGCCTGGGCGTATCGGCCACGCAACGGATCCGCGACGACGCCCTGGCCCACGGGCTCTCGCCCGAGGAGGCCGGCCGCGAGGTGCTGCGGCACATCTACTCGCCCGCCACGGACGCCGCGCGCCGGGAGGAGCTCAACCGGCTGGCGCGGGGCCCGGTGAGGCTCACAGCGGGACAGCGGCAGGCGATAGACGCCTCGCTGCGCGACATCGACCTCCTCGCCGACGCCGGTCGGGTGCGGCAGCCGGTGCTCGTGCTCACCGGGGCCGACGACGGCATCAACCCGCCCGACGAGGGTCGACACCTGGCCGAGGCGCTGCCGCACGGCATGTTCGAGGAGGTCCCGGGAGCCGGCCACAACGCCCTGCTGGAGAACCCCGGGGCGGTCTTCCGGGCGGTGGACGCGTTCCTCGGGTGAGGGCTCGAGCCGTGGGTTCTGCGGCGGGGTAGCCCGGCAGCTCCCCCCTCGCGGCGAGGTAGCCCAGCAGCTCCCTCTCGCGGCGGGGTAGCCCGGCAGCTCCCCCTCGCGGCCGGGCCTCCGTGTGACGGCGGTGCCCGGCCCATCCGCCACCCCCTCTCCACCTGAATGCGGTTGAGGACGACCTCCGAGGGCTCCTTGCACAGAAACCCGCCCTCAACCGCGTTCAGGGACGCCGAATCCGCCCTCAACCGCGTTCAGGTGCCGAGAGGGTCGCCCTCAATCGCGTTCAGGTGCCGATGGTCGGACACTTCTGTCCCATCATCAAACAGGCGACAGGCAAAGCGACAGGTAACGCCGTCCCCCTTGTCACGCGTGCGGCCGGGCGCGAGTGAGCTCTATGGCCTCCTTGCCCGTGACTGCGGCGACGTCCACCACGAGCACCGCGGTGCGGGCGAGCGCGCCCTCGATCTCCTCGGCCACCTTGGCCTCCAGGCCGGGGCAGTACTTGGCGCCCAGGGCCTCCAAGGCGGCCCGCCGCTCGTCGTCGGACTCGGCCAGCCGCGCGGTGCCGAAGGCCATGGCGCTCCGGAAGACGGCCGTCAGGCGCTCCGGCGCCACCGAGCTCTCCCCCACCACCACGAACGACACCCGCGGGTCCTCGGCCACGGCGTCAAGCCTGTGGCCCGTGAGGGCCCCGTGGAAGCAGAGGCGCCCGGCCGGCGCCCCCGGCGCAGGTTCAGGCAGGTAGGCGTAGCTGAGAGGCACGGCGTAAGGGTAGCCGTCGGCGGCGGTGCCCGCGGTGCCGAGTACTCCGTACTCCCCCGCAAGGAGGATGGCGCGGGTCTCGTCGTCGGGCAGCATCTGCCGCTTGCGGCGCATGGGGACGGTCATGGTTCGCTCCTCCCTGGGAGGGTGCTGCAACGGGTAGGCCCACGGGCGCCTGCGCGGCGGACCCGTGGGCCTCAGGGTATCGTGGTGCGGCGGACGGGACAAACCGGCCGCCGATGTGCCCTCCGACGGGTCGGTGCCCCGGGGCCTAGCCGTTGACGCTGCCGGCCGCGTTGAGATCGCCGTAGCCGGTGACGGGGGCGTGCCCCACGGGCTGCGCGCCCACGTACGCGCCGTCCTCGTCGATGTAGACCACGAGGCCCTTGGCACCGCCCTCGAGACCGATGGG
>CBCSOI010000345.1:0-2035 GCA_965141595.1 uncultured Atopobiaceae bacterium
GGCGGGACCCTTGTCTACGCCACGTGCTCGGTTTTGGACGAGGAGGACTCGGCCGTCGTCGACCGCTTCCTGGACAGCCCCGCCGGCCGCCGCTTCCGCCGCGAGGACTGCGGGCGTGCACCCGGCGTGGCCGCGGCGCCGGTGCCGTTCCAGGGTATGGTGCGCCGGTGGGTGCTCCCGTCCGGCGACTTCGCGAGCGTGCCCGCCACCGACGGCCCCGACGGGCACTTCGCCGCCCGGCTCGTCCGGCGGGGGTAGGGGGCGTCCGGGCGCCGCGGGCGGCCGCCTAGTGGCAGCCGGAGCAGTCGCCGCCGGAGCAGCCGGCGCACGACGTGGAGTGGGACGACTCGGAGGACGACCCCGAGCGGTCGCGGCTGTCGGTGTTGTAGAAGCCGGAGCCGGTGAAGGTGATGGCGCTCGCCTCGAAGACGCGCTCGCAGGGTGCGCCGCAGGCGGGGCAGGCCACCTCGGGGCGCTCGCCCATGGGGTGCTCCACCTCGAAGACGGTTCCGCACTCGGTACAGCGGTAGTCGTAGCGGGCCATGGCGTTCCTTTCGTCGATGCTGTGCGACGCATAACTGTACCCCTCGGCTGTCCCCTCCATAAACACTGCGACGCCCGTGCGCTAGAGTCTGGTGGACCGCTTTAACGAGGAGGGTTGCCCGTGGACATCAAAGCCATAGTTTTCGACTGCGACGACACACTGCTCGACTCCATGGGGATGTGGCGCTCGGTGCTGCCCGAGGTACTCTCCGCCTACGCCGGCGAGGAGGCGGCACAGGCCCACCAGGCCCGCGCCGAGACCATGGGGGCCGACGAGGGCCTCGCCCTGTTCGTGAGGGAGAACGGCCTGGACGTGGACCCGGCTCAGATCAAGGCCCGGGTCATGGAGAGGGCCCACTGGCACTACGCCAACGACGTCCCGGCCATCCTCGGCGCACGGGAGTTCTTGGGGCAGGTGCGCGTCGCCGGGCTGCCCATGGCCGTCGCCAGCTGCTCCGAGTTGCCCGAGGTGGAGTGCGGCCTCGAGGCCAACGGGCTCCTGGGCTTCTTCGATCGGGTCTACTCCGTGTCCATGGGCTACCCCAGCAAGAGCGAGCCCGGCATGTGGCTCGCCGCCGCCGCCGACTACGGGCTCCGCCCCCCGCAGGTGCTCGTGGTGGACGACTCCCTCCATGCCGTGACCGTGGCCCACGAGGCCGGCTTCCCCACGCTCGGCCTCACCTGGCCCTCCAGCCGCCACGGGCTCGGGGACATGGAGGCCGTTGCCGACGTCGCGCTTCCCGACGGCTGGGTGGGCGTCACCCTCGAAGCGGTGCTGGGGGCGCTGTAGTGGGCGGCCGCGACGTCGCACGGGAGGGAGGGACGCTCCTCGTCGCCGTGGTGGCCGGCTCGCCCGAGCCCTGCTCGCCGGGGATCCTCGCGGCGTGCTGCACCGAGGCGGACTACGTGGTGGCGGCCGACCGCGGCGCCGCGTGGTGCCGCGACGCCGGGGTGGTGCCGGACGCCTTCGTGGGCGACGGCGACTCCGCCGGGGCCGGGGTGCTCGAGTGGGTCGCCTCCGTGGTGCCCAAGCGTGTGGCCCTCCCGCGCGAGAAGGACATGACCGACCTCGAGGCCGCGTTCGCCTTAGGGGAGGCCGTGGCGGCCGACCGTGGTACGAGCCCCGCGTTCACGCTGCTCTGCGCCACCGGCGGCCGCGTCGACCACGCCCTCGGCGCCCTGGGCGTGGCGCGGCGGCACAGCCGGCACCCGCTGCGCCTCGTGGGCGATGGCTGGCAGGGGTGGGTCCTCTCGCCGGAGGGGGAGCGCACCGTCCGTGTGGCGGGCCCGGGTCGCACGGTCTCCGCCGTGCCCCTGGCCGACGGCACGTGCATCTCCGAGCGCGGCCTGCACTGGCCGCTGGACCACAGGCGCATGGACGCCCTGGACGACCTCGGCGTCTCCAACGTGGTGGAGGCCGCCGACGGGGGAGAGGTGGAGTGCCACGCGGGCTGCTGCCTGGTGGTCCTCCTCGACGGCTGAGCTGTCGGCT
>CBCSOI010000346.1:0-2033 GCA_965141595.1 uncultured Atopobiaceae bacterium
GGCAAGTCCGGCTCCGGCACGCTGTCCAGGGCCGTCCACGTGTCGAGCCCCAAGCGGCCCGAGGACCCCGTCTTCCTCGAGTACCACCTGCCATGCGGCGCCGTGCTCGACCTCGCCCACAGCTGGGGCGTGAGCCTCACCTCCGTGGTCGTGGCCGCCATGGCCCTGGCCGTGCGCCGTCAGATGCCCCGCCGCGAGGTGGGGCGGCGCCCCATCCGCATCGGCGTGCCGGTGGACCTCCGCGGCGCCTTCTCGTCGCAGACCACCCGCAACTTCTTCGGCCTCGCCTACGTCACCCTCGAGAACGCCGAGGAGGTGCCCGACGCCGAGGACGTCGCCCGGGAGGTCCAGCGCCAGGTGACCGAGGCCACACGCCCCGAGAACATCAAGCTCAGGATGAACTCCATGATCAGGCTCGAGAGGAACCCCCTCGTGCGCGTGGCACCGGTCTTCGCCAAGGACCTCGCCCTCGGCCTCGCCTGCTCCCAGGAGGGCCGCGGCGTGACCTGCGCCGTCTCCAACCTGGGTCGGGTGACGCTGCCGGAGGCGGTGGAACAGCACGTCAGGAGCGTGAGCATCCTCACCTCCACCCAGGACCTCAACGTCACAGTGTGCTCCCTGGGAGACGACCTCTCCATCGGCGTCTCCACGGTCTACACCGACCTCGACGTGGTGCGCGACCTCGTCAGGTTCTTCTCGGCCCGCGGCATCCACGGCGAGGTGGACTGCAGCCGGGCCAAGCCGCTGCGCGAGAGGCGCCCCTCACCGGGCCACGGGGGCGCCACCGGGGTCGCGCCCGACAAGGGGGGCCGGGGCCACCGGGACGCGCCGGCGGGCACGAGACCGATGACCGGGGCGCGCAAGGCGCTACCGGCTGAGAAGGGAGCGGGGGCATGAGGCACTGCGCGGCCTGCGGCGTCGACTTCTCCGGGCGGCTCGAGCGCTGCCCGCTCTGCCACGGCGGGCTCACGGGCGAGCCGTCGCCGGCGGTCTTTCCCCACACCGAGAACATCCGCCCCCAACGGGTGCTGCTCACCATCCTCACCCTCGCGAGCGCCGTGGGCGCCCTCACCGTGGCGTTCCTGGGCCTCCTCTCGGTGCTGCCCTGGTCCACCGTGGCCCTCGTGATGCTGGCCGTGGGGGCGAACTACCTGCTGGTACGCAACTTCCTGCGGTACGAGCCGGGCTTCGTGCGCGGGGCCTCGCGCTACCTGCTCATGCTCATGGCCGTCGTCGTGGTGTGGCGGGTCTTCTCGGGTGCCGACGTCCTCACGAGCGTCGTCGCCCCCGTCATCTGCCTGGCCGCCCTCGCCTTCGACGCAGTGCTGCTCATGGCGTGGCGTGACCGTTTCGCCGCGGAGTTCTCGGCATACCTGCTGCTCGACGTGGTGTGCGGCTTCATCCCGCTCGCACTCGTGTGGCTGGGCCTCGCGTCGTGGCCTGTGCTGGCCTACGTGAGCGCGTTCTGCTCGGGCCTGCTCGCCATCTTCGTGCTCGTGTTCTTCAGGCGCGACATCCTGGGCGCGGCCGGGCGCCTGTTCAACGCCTAGCCTAGGGGCACGGGCGCCCGTCGCGCGGCAGGCACCCGCTATCCCAGCCGCTCCCCGATGGCCGCCATCGCGCGGTCGTAGGCCCGGCGCGCCGCGGGCATGAGGGAGGCGGCGGCGTCCACGTTCCCGGCCCTGAGCGCCTCGCAGACCTCGCTCGAGGCGTCGGCCAGCCCCGTGAGCCCCACGTCGCGGGCCGTTCCCTTGAGCGTGTGCGAGGCACGGAACGCCGTCTCAACGTCGCCCTCCCCCATGGCGCCCTCGAGCGCGGAGAACGTGGGGTCGGCGGCGAACATCCGCACGAACCTCACCACACGCTCCGGCGAGCGGAGCCGGGCGAGCACGTCGGCGCAGTCCCCGCCCGCCGCGTCGTAGAAGGCCCCGAGGTCGACGGCTTCGTTCACTTCCATGGTCCCCTCCTAGGCGCTTGCGGCCGCCACGAGCGCTCGGGCGATGGAGACCACGTCTGAGACCATGGACTCCTTG
>CBCSOI010000347.1:0-2027 GCA_965141595.1 uncultured Atopobiaceae bacterium
TGTGACCCCTTCCGGCTTCCGACGCGCACCGAGGCGACGACCGGGACCGCAGGGGCTATGGGTGCAGTTGCCTGCGATGGAGACTCCCGGGCTGCCCACACAACCCAAGAGCCCCCGTCGCAGGCCACCGGGTCGCACGATCCCGGTGATCCTGGTAGCGCCTCAGACCACGGCCGGCACCTTGGCGTGCCGGGGGCGCAGGCGGTAGCGGCCGCTGGCGCGGATGCGCCCGAGCATCTCGTAGTGCTCCGGCCGATGGGCGTCGCTGGCCACGAAGGAGTAGGCCTGTCGGCCGAAGAGCCTGGTGGCCGGCTTCTTCTCGCGGCCCAGACGTCCGCCGACGACGAAGTCCGCCGAGGCCTGGAGGCGGCACCCGAGGTCGATGAGCCGCTGGGCCAGGGAGAGGTCCTCCTGGATGGCCCGGTAGCGCTCCGGGTGCGCCACGATCACGCGGAAGCCCATGGACTGCAGTGCGAGGATGGTGCGCTCGTAGTCCTGGAAGTCGTCCGCCGTGCAGCGGCTGGAGAGCTCCAGCAGGAAGTCGTTGGAGCCGGAGACGCCCAGCTTGGGCGCCCACTCCTCGAGGCCCAGGTCCATGAGCTTGGAGTGGTTGACCTCGAATCCCATCGTGAACGGGAAGTCCGGGGCGGCCGCGCAGAGCTCGCGGAAGGCCTCGTGCATGGCCGTGAAGTCGAAGAACGGCTCGCGGCAGTGGGGCGTGCACACGATGGAGGTCACGCCGGCTGCCTTGGCGGCCTCCAGCATCTCCAGGGACGCCTTGATGTCCGGCGCCCCGTCGTCGACGCCCGGAAGGATATGGCTGTGGATGTCGCGCACGGGGCCCCCTACTCCTCGCCCGCGCGGATGCGGGGGTCGTGGGTGAGGCCGAGCATCTCGGCCGTGGACTGCGGCGGCACGCGGTGCGCCGTCGCCTGGCGAGGCGCTGCGGTGACGGTGCCCTCGGGCACGGGCCGCACACCGGGCACGGCGGCCGGGGCTGCGGTCTGCGCACGGGCGGCCTCGACGTCCTCGCGCTTCATGCGCTTGCCGTCCTTGGCGTAGTAGCTGTAGTAGTACTCGCTCTCCTCGGCCTCGCAGAAGTTGAGCACCGTGCCGATGACGTTGGCCTCGGCCGTCTTGAGCTGCTCCACGGAGGCGAGCACCGCCTCGCGCTTGGTGAAGTTGTCTCGCACCACGAGGAGCGTGGCGTCCGTGAGGTGGCCCACCACGGCACCGTCCACGAAGGCGGAGATGGGCGGGGTGTCGTAGATCACGTAGTCGTAGGAGCGCTCGAGGTCGTCCATGAGGGCGTGGAAGCGCCGCGACTGCAGGATGTCGACGGGGTTGGGCAGGCGCGGCTCGGCGTCCAGGAACGAGAGGCCGGCCACCCCGGTGGGCACCACGGCATCCTCTAGGGTGACCTGGTGCGAGAGCACGGAGTAAAGGCCGTGCTTGGCATAGACCTTGAGCTGGTTGGCCACGGAGCGGCGGCGCATGTCGCACTCCACGACGAGCACACGCTTGCCGGCGGAGGCGAAGGCCTCGGCCAGGCCGCAGGCGACGGTTGTCTTGCCCTCGTTTGGGATGGACGACGTGACGGTGATGGAGCGAACCGGGTCGTCCACCGAGGAGAACTGGATGTTGGTGGCCAGACGCTTGAGAGCGTTCTGCATCTGGACGCGGTCGATGCCGGTGTTGCGCGCCATCAGCGGGCCTCCTTCACGGCGGGGATGCGGCCCATGACGGGCAGGCCCACGAGCTCCTCGAGCTCCTCCTGGCTGCGCACTCGGGTGTTCACCATGTCCTCCACCACCACGAACGCCACGGCGAGAAAGAGCCCGGCGAGGAACGCCACGGCCACGTAGAGCGGGCGCCTGGGGCCCGACGGGCTCTCGGGGGTCTGGGCCTGGTCCACCACGTTCACGGAGTCCACGTTCATGACCTCCTGGGCGATGGCGGAGACCTGCTGCGCCAGCCCGTTGGCGACCTCGGCCGTCTGGGCGGGGTCGGTTCCGGTGACCGAGAGC
>CBCSOI010000348.1:0-2026 GCA_965141595.1 uncultured Atopobiaceae bacterium
CTACGCCCCCGCCGAGTTCTTCGACGAGCAGCCTGTGACGCTCAAGGCGTCCTGGATCCAGCGCATGCGGTGGACCAAGGGCTTCTACCAGGTGTTCTTCTCCTATGGCGGCGACCTCGCCCGCGGCATCGGCTTCGGCCGGTTCTCGAGCTACGACATGCTCATGACCATCGCCCCGGGCATGATCCTCACGCTCCTGTCCGCCATGGTCAACGCCACCTACCTCGTGGTGGGCTCCATCAGCCACGGCTTTTTGGCCACCCAGTCCGAGATCGCCATGTGCGTGGGCTCCCTTGTCATGACCTTCGCGTCCATGTACCTGGTCTTCTTCGTGCTCGCCCTGCTCACCACCGTGGCCGAGCGCAGGCACATCCACGCCACCAGGCGCTGGCGCGTCTGGGTGAACGTGGTCACGTTCCCGTTCTTCATGATGACCTACATCCCCATCACCGTGATCGCCCTGTTCAAGAAGGTCGAGTGGGTTCCCACGAAGCACGAGTTCGCCATGTCCGTGGACCAGGTCACAGCCGACTGACGCTGCTCCGCAGGCAGCCGGGTGCGCTATCATCGTGCGATACCTCCGTCGTGCGGGGGCCCGACACCTGTGAAAAAAGGAGCTGCCATGGCAACGTTCTTCCCCGGTGAGTCGCACACCTTCTCCGAGTACCTCCTGGTACCCGGGTACTCCTCCTCTGAATGCGTCCCCGGGAACGTGAGCCTGGCAACGCCGCTCGTCAAGTTCCGCCGCGGCGAGGAGCCGGCCCTCACCCTCAACACCCCCATGGTCTCCGCCATCATGCAGTCGGTCTCCGGGCCGCGCCTCGCCATCGCGCTGGCCCAGGAGGGCGGCATGAGCTTCATCTACGGCTCCCAGACCGCCGAGGACGAGGCCCGCATGGTGCGCGAGGTCAAGGCCTACAAGGCCGGCATCGTCACCTCCGACTCCAACCTCACGCCCGACATGACGCTCGCCGAGGTCATGCGCCTCAAGGAGCGCACGCGCCACTCGGCCATGCCCGTCACCGACGACGGCGGCCCCCACGGCCGCCTCCTCGGCATCGTCACCTCGCGGGATTACCGCCCGAGCCGCGACGCCGCCGACAAGCTCGTCCGCGACTTCATGACCCCCATCGACCGTGTGGTCACCGGCCCCGCCTCCTACACGCTCTCCGAGTGCAACGACATCATCTGGGAGCACAAGCTCAACCAGCTGCCCATCGTGAACGATGACGGCACCCTCGTGGGCCTCGTGTTTCGCAAGGACTACGACTCCCACAAGTCCAACCCCAACGAGCTGCTCGACGCCTCCAAGCGCTACATCGTCGGTGCCGGCATCAACACCCGCGACTACTCCGAGCGCGTGCCGCTGCTCGTGGAGGCGGGCGCCGACGCCCTGTGCATCGACTCCTCGGAGGGCTTCTCCGAGTGGCAGGCCCGCACCCTCTCCTGGATCCGTGAGAACTACGGCGACGACGTCAAGGTGGGGGCCGGCAACGTCGTGGACGCCGACGGCTTCCGGTTCCTGGCCGACGCCGGGGCTGACTTCGTCAAGGTGGGCATCGGCGGCGGGTCCATCTGCATCACCCGCGAGCAGAAGGGCATCGGCCGCGGCCAGGCCTCGGCCCTCATCGACGTCTGCGAGGCCCGCGACCGCTACTTCGAGGAGACCGGCGTCTACGTGCCCGTGTGCTCCGACGGCGGCATCGTGTACGACTACCACATGACCTTGGCGCTGGCCATGGGCGCCGACTTCCTCATGCTCGGCCGCTACTTCGCCCGCTTCGACGAGAGCCCCACCGAGCGCGTCACGGTCAACGGCTCCTACATGAAGGAGTACTGGGGCGAGGGTTCGGCGCGCGCCCGCAACTGGGCCCGCTACGACCTCGGCGGCGACAAGAAGCTGAGCTTCGTCGAGGGTGTCGACTCCTACGTGCCCTACGCCGGCCCCCTGCGCGACGGCGTCCAGAGCTCGCTGCTCAAGATCCGCTCCACCATGTGCAACTGCGGCGCCCTCTCCCTGCCCGAG
>CBCSOI010000349.1:0-2021 GCA_965141595.1 uncultured Atopobiaceae bacterium
GCTACGACTCCGCGGGCGTGGCGCTCGTGACGCCTCAGGACGACATCCTCCAGATCAAGTGCAAGGGCCGCGTGGCCGCCCTCGCCGAGCTCTGCGAGCGGTTCGACACCGCCTCCACCTGCGGCATCGCCCACACACGCTGGGCCACCCACGGCGAGCCGAGCGACGCCAACGCGCATCCCCACCAGGACTGCGCCGGCACCCTTTCCGTGGTGCACAACGGCATCGTGGAGAACTACCAGGCCCTCCAGGAGGAGCTCTCCCGGGCGGGCCACACCTTCCGCTCCCAGACCGACTCCGAGGTGATCGCCCACCTGGTGGAGGACGCCTTGGCCGGCCCCGCGGAGGGCGACCTCCTCACGGCCGTCTCCCTGGCCTGCTCGCGCCTCGAGGGCTCCTGGGCCATGGCCCTCGTGGACGCCGCGGACCCCGGCACCATCGTCTGCGCCCGCAAGGGCTCGCCCCTGGTGCTCGCCTCCACCGACGACGGGGCCTACGCCGCCTCCGACGTCACGGCCCTCGCCGGCATCACCAACCATGTGGTCAACCTGGACGACGGCCAGCTCGCGCGCCTCTCGCCCGACGGCACCGTCGAGGTCTTCGAGAGCGACCTCTCCGTCTGCGCGGCCCCCGACTCCTTCGACATCGATTGGGACGCCGGTGCCGCCGCCATGGGCGACTACCCCGACTTCATGGCCAAGGAGATCGCCGAGCAGCCCGAGGCCATCGAGCGCCTCCTCAGGGACCGCCTCACGCCCAAGGGTATCCGCCTCGACGAGCTCGAGATGACCGACGCCGAGATCGCCGCCATCGACCGCGTCTACATCGTGGCCTGTGGCACCTCCTACCACGTGGGCCTCATCGCCCGCTCCCTCATCGAGTCGTGGGCGCGCATCCCGGTCTCGGTGGAGCCGGCCAGCGAGTTCAACTACGAGGACGTGCTGGTCTCCGACCACACCCTCTGCATCATCATCACCCAGTCCGGTGAGACGGCCGACACCCTGGCCAGCGCCCGCAAGATGCACGCCGCCGGCGCCAAGGTGCTCGCCGTGACCAACGTCATCGGCTCCTCCGCCGCGCGCGAGGCCGACGGCGTCCTCTACGTGCAGGCCGGCCCCGAGGTGGCCGTGGCCTCCACCAAGGCCTACACGGCCCAGATGGTGGCCTCCGTGCTCGTGGCCCTGTTCCTCGCCCAGCGCAACGGCTCCCTCGGCTACCGCGAGGTGTCGCGCCGCTTCCGCGAGCTCGAGCGCGTGCCCGGCCTCATCCGCGAGGTGCTCGCCCGCGCGTGGCAGGACGAGGCCGCCTCCCGCGCCTTCGTCGACGCCGGTTCGTCGCTGTTCCTGGGCCGCGGGCTCAACTCCACCACGGCCGCCGAGGGCGCCCTCAAGCTCAAGGAGATCAGCTACCTCCACGCCGAGGCCTACCCGGCGGGCGAGATGAAGCACGGCCCCATCGCCCTCATCGACCCGGGCTTCCCCGTGGTGGTCATCTGCCCCGACGACCGCGTGCGCTACAAGACCATCTCCAACATCCAGGAGGTCAAGGCCCGCGGCGCCGTGGTGGTGTCGGTGGCCACGGACGGCGACCAGAAGATCGCCCAGCTGTCCGACTACCTGCTCATGATCCCGCCGGCGCCCGAGTACTACGTGCCCATCGTGGCCGTGGTGCACCTGCAGATGCTGGCCCGCTACGTGGCGCTGGCCCGCGGCTGCGACGTCGACAAGCCGCGCAACCTCGCCAAGTCGGTCACGGTGGAGTAGCCCGTGGCCTGCGCCGGCGTCGGGGTCGACATGGTCGAGATCGCCCGCATGGAGCGGGTGCTGGAGCGCACGCCCCGGTTCAGGGAGCGCGTGTTCACGGCCGAGGAGCGCGCCTACTGCGACGGGCGGGCCCGGCCCGCGGAGTCGTACGCCGCGCGCTTCGCGGCCCGCGAGGCCGTGCTCAAGGCCCTGGGCTGCGGCTTCGCGGGCATGGGCCTCGCCGACGTCTCGGTGGTGCCCGACCCGCGCACCGGCGCC
>CBCSOI010000350.1:0-2016 GCA_965141595.1 uncultured Atopobiaceae bacterium
TCGTCGAGGAACTCGTCGACGGAGCGGTACATGATGTCGGCCGTGCGCGACGCCGTGGCGAGGAGACGCTCGCTCATCACGAGCATGACGGCGCGGTGCGTCTCGCGGGTGGACATGCCGGCGGCCTTGGAGGTGAGCACCTCGCTCATCTCCACCTGGTGGTTCCACAGGTTGGAGAGCTCGCGGGACGGCTTGGTGTACGTGCTGTCCAGCGTGAGGTTGCGACCCACCTCGGCGCAGCGCGCGGCGAGCGTCTTGATGGCGTGGAGGCGGTACTTCTCGGCCACGAGGCGGCTCACCTTGGCGGTGACGTTGGGGTTGCCGTCGCGGTCCGAGCCGATCCAGCTGCCCGGGTGGAAGAACGCCGGGCACATGGGGGGCACGGCGCCGGCCTTGGCGCCCAGCTCCCAGTCGTCGAAGCGCCGGTAGACCTCGGGCACGGCGTCGAGGAGCGTATTGTCGAAGATGTCGATGACGGTGTCGGCCTCCTCGACGGGCGTGGGCTTGCGGTGGGAGATGGGGGAGGTGCGCACCATGGCGCTGATCTCCTGCTTCATCTGCCGCTCGTTCTCGAAGAGGTTGATGCCGCGGAGGCGGCTGCGCTCGTCGAGGAGCGCGGAGAGCCTGCGGATCTTGCCCTCGATGGCCTTGCGCCGGGCCTCCGTGGGGTGCGCCGTGAACACGGGGCGGAACTCCAGGCGGTCGAGGATGCCCTGGGCCTTCACGCGACCGCGCTCGTCGAGCAGGTGGTGGAATCCCACGGTCAGCTCGTTCACGGGGTCCTCGGCCTCGGTGGTGGCCACGGCGGCCTCGCGGGAGTCGAGGCTGTGGACGCGGTAGTCCTCCTCGCAGATGTTGGCGAGGTGGAAGAAGACGGTGAAGGCGCGTACGAGGAGGGTCGCGCGGTCGAGGGGCAGCCCGTCGAGGGTGGCCACCGCGTCGTCGAACGCGTCGTCGGCGGAGTACCGCTCCAGGAGGTGGGAGATCTCGGTCCGGTTGACCGTCACGGGCAGGTTGACGACCACGGCGTCCACGAGCAGGCGGTCGAAGAGCTCCAGCAGCTCGTCGTCGTTCTCGTCGAGCACCTCGCGCACGAGGTGCAGGAAGAACATCATGTTGTCCTTGAGCTCGTCAGGGATGTCGATGAGGGCCAGTGCCCGCTCGGCGGCCACCTGGCGCTCTGGGGTGTCCTTGCCGTCGGCCTGCAGCCGCTCCATAGGGTGAGTCTCGGTCTGGGTCACGCCAAACTCCTCGTCCAAAGGGTTCACCTATGCGCCGATGACTGTACCCCAAGACCGTGTCGCCTCTGTTTCAGGGGGACCGGCCCATTGTCAGGCTCTATGCAGGTACGGGGCCGTCCCTATAATCGTGTGGCGACCGAACGTCCGTCCCGACGGAGGAAAACGTTGATCAAGCTCGTCCTTTCAGACCTCGATGCGACCCTGCTCGACACGCCCCGCTCCGGACTCACCGGCCGCGCGGCCGCCGCCATCCGCGCCGCCATGGCCCACGGCGTGGTCTTCGGCCCCTGCACCGGGCGCTCGCCGGCCTTCCTGCCGGGGCTCTTCGGCCCGGGACGGGAGGACCTGTACCGCTCCGGCGTGTTCGACAACGGCATGGTCGCCTACCTCGACGGCGAGCGCGTCCACGCCCGCTCCTACGACCCTGCGGCCCTGGCCGACCTCGCCCTGCGGGTGCGGCGCGAGGGCATCGGCGAGCTCGGGGTGTGCGGGCTCCCGGGGCAGCCCGGGGAGTTCGTCGTCGTGGACGACGCGTGGCTCGCGGGCCACGGGGAGGGGGCGCTCGCCGGCCTCTCCAAGGCCAACATCCACCTGCCCGAGGGGGCGGACCTCGAGGCGGCGGCCCGCTACCTCGCCGCCCTGTACCCGGCCTTCGACCTCGTGAACCCCACCCGCTGCCGGCCCATCCTCGACGTGCTCGCGGCCGGCTGCTCCAAGGCCACCGGCGCCCGGGCGCTCGCCGAGGCGGTGGGGGCCGCCCCCGACGAGGTGCTCG
>CBCSOI010000351.1:0-2015 GCA_965141595.1 uncultured Atopobiaceae bacterium
GTGCAGGCGCTCGATCTCGGCGGCCACCCAGCGGCCCTCGTCGCGCTCGTCGGCGGCCTGGTAGGCCGAGATGGGCTCGCCGTCGCCCTCGTCGGTGAACAGGCGCTTGGGCTTGCGGTGGGAGTTGTTGGCCACCACGGCGTTGGCCGCGGCCAGGATGTGGCCCGTGGAGCGGTAGTTCTGCTGCAGCTTCACCACGCGGGCGTCGGGGTAGTCCTTCTCGAAGTCCAGGATGTTCTGGATGTCGGCGCCGCGCCAGGAGTAGATGGACTGGTCGTCGTCGCCCACCACCATGAGGTTGCGGTGGCGCTCGGCCAGCTTCTTGGTGATCAGGTACTGCACGTGGTTGGTGTCCTGGTACTCGTCCACCGAGATCTGGACGAAGCGCTGCTGGTAGCGGGCCAGCACCTCGGGGTGCCTCTCGAACAGCAGGAGCGTATTCACGAGCAGGTCGTCGAAGTCCATGGCGTTGGCCACCATGAGGCGGCGCTGGAGCTCGGCGTAGACCCGGGCCGCCTTCTGGGTGGCGGGGTCGGCGGCCTGGGCGGCCATCTCGTCGGCGTCCACCATGGCGTTCTTGGCGGCGCTGATCTTGGAGCGGACCATGTTGATTGGGAACTGCTTGGTGTCGATGTCGAGGTCGGCCATGATGGCCTTGACGAGGCGCTTGGAGTCGTCGTCGTCGTAGATGGTGAAGTTGGGGCGGTAGCCGAGGAGCTCGGCGTCGTCGCGCAGGATGCGCACGCCCATGGCGTGGAACGTGCACACCCACATGCCGCGGGTGCCGCCGGGGAGCAGGGCGCCCAGGCGCTCGCGCATCTCGGCGGCGGCCTTGTTGGTGAACGTGATGGCCAGGACCTGCCAGGGCGCCACGCCGAGGTCGGCGACCATGTGCGCGATGCGGTGCGTGAGCACGCGGGTCTTGCCCGAGCCGGCGCCGGCGAGCACGAGGAGCGGCCCCTCGCAGGTGAGGACCGCCTCGCGCTGGGCGTCGTTGAGCGAGTCGATGTCGATGGCGCTTTCTTGCATGGGGTCCCTCCGGGCGCGGCTGGGTGCGGTGCGGCCCTCCAGTCTAGCAGTGGCGGGCGGCGCGTCGGTGACGGGTGGCGGCAGGGCGGGCAGGTCCGGCACGGGGTCGGCACGTGGGCAGCCCGCCCCGCCAGTGGGTTCGAACCGCAAGTGGGCTCGTTCGGGCGACAAGTGGGTGGATTCAGACGGTTCGGGCCGCAAGTGAGCGGATTCCGACTCACTTATGGCCCGAACGCCCCTTTCCCCGACTCACTTACGGCCCGAACCCGTGCACCGAAGTCACGGACCTGCCGCCGGGGTGCCGGTCAGAGCAGGTCGGGGTGGGCCTCGAACAGCTCGGAGAGGATCCGCGCGCTCTCGGCCGCGTCCTTGGCGTAGGCGTCGGCGCCCACCATCTCGGCGTACTCGGGGTTGAGCACGGCGCCGCCCACGAAGACGAACGTGCCCGGGGCCTTCTCGCGCAGGAGGTCGATGGTCTCGGCCATGGCCTTGACCGTGGTGGTCATGAGCGCCGAGAGGCCCACCACGCGGATGCCGGTCTCCTCCACGGCGGCGAGCACGGCCTCCGGGGGCACGTCACGGCCCAGGTCCACGACGTCGTAGCCGTAGTTCTCCAGCAGCATCCTCACGATGTTCTTGCCGATGTCGTGGATGTCGCCCCTCACCGTGGCGAGGATCACGCCGCCCTTGCCGCCCGAGGAGCCCTCGGGCATGGCGGCCCTGATGACGTCGAATCCCGCGCCGGCGGCCTCGGCCGAGGCCATGAGCTGCGGCAGGAACATGGTGCCCGCCTCGAAGCGCGCGCCCACCTCGTCCAGCGCCGGGATGAGCACGGAGTCGATGAGGTCCAGGGCGTCGCGGCTCCCCAGCAGGCGGCGCACGACGTCTCCCATGGGGCCCTTGCGGCCCGAGATGATCAGCTGCCGGGCCAGGTCCTCGTCGGTGGCGGGCGCCCCCTCCCCCGCCCCGCCGGCAGCCGTCGCCGG
>CBCSOI010000352.1:0-2006 GCA_965141595.1 uncultured Atopobiaceae bacterium
AAGGCCAACCGCGCCCTCAGGGGCGGGGCGGCCGCGCGGGACGCCGCCGCGGAGGCCCGGTCGGACGACCTCGACCAGCTCCGCCGCATGCTCGAGGGGCCGGGCTCGCTCCTGAACGCCGCCAATGCCGCCGCGGCACAGGCCGAGGAGCCCGCGACCCCGCGCCTCTTGGTGCTCAACGGCCCCAACCTCAACATGCTGGGTGTGCGCGAGCCCGCCATCTACGGCACCGGCACCTACGCCGACCTCGTCTCGCTCTGCCGGCGGGAGGGAAAGGCGGCGGGGTTCTCCGAGGTGCGGTGCTTCCAGAGCAACCACGAGGGCGCCCTCGTTGACGAGATTCAGGCCGCCCTCGGCCGCTACGACGCCATCGTGCTCAACCCCGCCGCCTACACGCACACCTCCGTGGCCCTGCTCGACGCCCTCAAGGCCGTGGGCATCCCCTGCGTGGAGGTGCACATCTCGGACGTCTCGTCGCGGGAGGATTTCAGGCAGGTGAGCTACGTGCGCGCCGCCTGCATCACCACCGTGTCCGGCGAGGGGCTCGCGGGCTACGGGCACGCCATCCGCATCCTCGCGGACGCCTTGGACGGTTGAACGGGGCCTCGAGCCGCGCTCGGTGGACACGCATGGAAAAGGGGGTGCGGGGAGCCGCCGAAGCGGCCGCCCGCACCCCCTCCACGTCGGGACGCGGCCCGTCAGAGGGCCATGTCGTAGGGCTCGTCGAGGTCGAACGCCGCATAGCCGTTGCGGCACTCCCCCGCCTCGATGGCGCTCTTGATGGCGTAGATGCCGTCCGCGGTGGACAGCCCGCACCCCGCGGGCATCCAGAAGCTCTCGCCGAAACGGCGCTCAAACTCGTCGCACAGGTCGTAGAAGCGGTCGATGCTGGTTGCTGGGGCACTCATGGTCATCACTCCAACCCAAGGCGTGGCGCCTTATGGAAACTGGGTTCACTTTAACAGGTTAAAAACAGGTTGTAAGCACAATCATCGATATGGTGGGCCAACGGTCGAAATAGGCACCCCATCGCGGTATTTGACCGAACCTGAAACACAACCCGTCGATTTTTTCACATTGCTTAAGCATCTGGCATGGGCGCGCCGTGGCACGGTGACCGCCCCACGGTCGTGGGGAGTCCCGTTGGGTATCGTCCACGGCGTACACCCGGAGAAGGGAGACACCATGTCCCGCACCGTAGACCTCAAGGGCGACGTCCCCAGCGCGCCCTGCATCGCCGACCCCGCACCGCTCTCGCACCTCGCCCCCGGCGAGGCGTTCGCCATGGAGGCGCGGCCGCTCACCGCCGGGGAGCGCTCCGCCCTCGAGGGCGCCGGCGCGTTCACCGAGCGCCGGCCGGCCTACGCGCTCTGGTACGGAGGGTCCTTCGTGGGCGCCGCCACGGGCCTCGCCCACGCCGTGCGCGCCCTCCTCGACCTCGGTGACACCGTGACCGTGGCGGCCGTGCGCACCGAGGGCGAGCCGGGAGGCTACCGCGGCGTGGAGCTCGAGCTCCCAGAGGCTGACCCCTTCGAGCGTTGGTACCGCTTCGTGGAGTGCGGCGTCGACCTGCCGCTCGACGCACCCGTCTCCGTCGTCAACCTCGCCGTCGAGGACGGCGCCCCGCAGGGCGGCCGCGCGACCGTGACCGTAGGCGAGCCCCAGGGGGAGGCGCTGCCCGTCACCCTCGCCGGGACAGGCCCGGAGGGCTCCCCCACCTCGGCCTCCTACTCCATCGTGCCGCGCCAGCACCACTCCTACGGGGTGCTCGAGAGGCTCACAGGCCGCACGTGCGAGGCCGTGGTGGAGCGGCGCGACAGCTTCACGCACCGCGGCACCCGGTACCTGAAGGTCTTCATCGACACCGCGCGCTGACCCGTGGCCCGTACCCGGAGGTTCTCCTGCGAGGTGGCCGGCGTGCCTGTGGACGTGGTGTTCCGCGCGCGTCGGCGCTTCGTGCTTCGGCCCGGCCCAGACGGGCGTGTGACGGTCTCGGCGCCGAGGTC
>CBCSOI010000353.1:0-1977 GCA_965141595.1 uncultured Atopobiaceae bacterium
GATCCTGGCCCGGGACCTCGTAGGCGGCGTCGTCCATGGTGTCGGGGGCGGGGCTATCCGCGGCAAGGGGGTCGAAGGTCGCCTGGGTGGGGTCGGGGAGGTCGAACAGCGCCGCGCGGCGGGCGAAACCGATGGAGCCGCGGGGCGTGAAGTCCGTCTGGCCCCAGGAGGGGTCGTCCACAATGTCGGGGGCGGGGGAGGACTGGGGCGCCTCCTCCACGACGGGCATGGCCACGGTGGCACCATCGTCCGCTCGGGCCTGGGAAGGCGCCTCCTGCTCGGGATCCACAGCCACGGCGACGTCATCCTCGGTCTCGACATCGGGCACGTGACCGAACTCCGGCACGGAGAGGGTCTCGCGGACGGCCACCGTCTCGGGGGCGGGCTCCCCCGCACGCCGGGCGGAGCGCGGCGTGGGCTCGCTCACCGAGGAGGGACCGGAGACGACGGGATCGGTCGCGATGCGGCCGGTCGTCTCACGCACCTCTATGGCTCCGGTCTCCTGGGACGAGGCCTTGCGGGAGAGGAAGTCGGGGATGGGGATGGAGGGTCGGGTCGGCTGGGCCTCGGCTACCGGCTCGGGCTCGACCGGCTCCTCCACGACCTCCTCGACCGTAACGGGCTGTGGCTCGACATACTCGATCTGGCACGTCTCGGGGAGGATACCGAGGGCCTCTACCACGTCTTTTCCGTGGCGCACACCCTCGATCTGCTCCATCTCGGTGACGGTGCGCGTGACGATACGGTGTTCCGCAGGCACCTCGTCGACCGCGATGGGGGAGTCCAGAGCCTCGTCGGAGACCGCCTCAGCCTCCGCCTGGGCGAGGAGCTCGGCGCGCTGGGCCCGCTCCTCGTCGGTGCCCCCGCAGACATCCTCGGCCACACCGAGCATGGCGGCAAGGGAGGCGTTGTTGTCGTTGGCCGCCCCGGTGAGAGGCATGAAGTGCGCAGCGATGTCGTTGATGCCGCAGGCGAGCCCCGGCAGCGCGCAGACCATGCCGACGACCCAGATGACCCTGAGGGCGACGTCGGGGATGACCACGACGAGCTGAAGCAGGCAACAGAGGGCCGCCACGGCCAGGCCCATCGGGGCCCAGCGGTAGACGATCCCGTTGTAACGGGAGACGGCCGGGTTGGCGAGGAGCTCCTCATGCCCGGTGTCATAGTGGGCCATCACGACGATGGGACGAACGCCTCGGCCGGCGTGGGGGCCGGTCCCCCTGTGGAAGCCCACGACGTTCTGGCTGCGGGCCGGGGGGAGGAAACGGCTGAAGAGGTCGATGCCCAGATACCGCAGGACGAGCAGGGCGCCGCTCGCGGCAGCGACCACGAACCCGAGCACAGCGAGACCGATGCCGCCGATGCCGGACACCACCATGCCGAGGAACGCCAGCACGAGGAGGATCCCGCCGATGAAGCGGGTGTCGTTGGGGGCCGTCACGTCCTGACGGGTCACCTCGAGCCCCTCGTTGGAGAGCAGCTCCTGCAGGATGTCTGCGGCGTTGACCTCCTCCTGGCTGTTCGCAGGCGCTATCTCGATCCGAGAGTCAAGGTAGTCGAGGTACTTCTCGCTCATGGACATCGGCGTCATCCTCCGTCGGTTCGGCCGTGAAGCCGGGTGCTTCGTTTATGGCATGTTCAAGGGCCGGAGCCAAAGATACCCGCAAGTATACGCCCTCATCCCCGCCAACCCGCAGGATGGGGGAGGCCGCAGGAAGTCCCCTCAAACTGTCTGGACAACAAACGTCGAACGTGACAGAAGTGTCCGGGTGCCCCGTCCCATCACCCGGACACTTCTGTCACGTTGCGAGTTTTACAGCGAGAGTGACGACGTACACCCATTGGTACGTTTCGGTTTACGGTCCCGTGAGACATGGTGAGGGGTAGCGTACCTCTGAGATGGAACCTGTTACCATATCCCATTTATCATATGTTTTGATATTGCTTATTGATACATATATCATATAACAGCGTCAC